>JBATOB010000001.1:0-4175 GCA_049290655.1 Chromatiaceae bacterium
GAGGATCGCGCTGGACCAGGTGTGGCAACGCCTGGCGATCACCCGCACTCAGTAGGACCGTCACGCGTCACATCGGTGGCAGCCTCGGGAAAAAGATCATGAGGCCAATTGACAACTAATCCCTAAACTTAGACAAGGTTATAGTTATTTTGTGTGAACGACTTACCTTCGAGCGCCTGCCCAGCCTGGCCACCATGGACCGCGGCCCGGACGGTAAGATCATCGCCTCCTTCGTCAACCTCTGCCGCGCCTGGCCACCGCTGGTCATCGTTGACGAGGCTCACAATGTTCGCACCTCCCTGTCTTTCGACACCCTGCTGCGCTTCACCCCCACCTTTATCCTGGAGCTGACCGCCACCCCGGCCCATGACGCCAAAACCGGCAGTAACGTCCTCGCCCGGGTCACCGCCCGCGAGCTGCGGGACAACAATATGATCAAGCTGCCCGTGGTGGTCACCGAGTACGGCGGCGACTGGCGCGCCACCGTCGCCGGGGCCGTGCGGGAACGCGCCGCCCTGGAAGAACTGGCCAGGCAAGATGGGCGCGGTATCCGTCCCATCAGCCTCTATCAGGCCGAACGCAAGGACGACCGCCGGAATGACGTGGTCTCCCCCGAGGTCATCCGCGCCCACCTGATTGCCGTCGAGAGCATCGCCGAAGCGGAGATCGCCATTGCCACCGGCACCCAGCGCGACATCGACGGCGTGGACCTGTTTATGGCCGACTGCCCTATCCGTCACATCATTACCGTCCAGGCCCTCAAGGAGGGCTGGGACTGTTCCTGGGCCTATGTCCTCTGCTCGGTCGCCAATATCCGTTCCGCCAAGGACATCGAACAACTCCTGGGCCGCGTGCTGCGTATGCCCAACGCCCAGGCCAGCCATTTCGACCCCCTCAACCGTGCCTATGCCCATGTCACCCATGGCCGCTTCTCCACCCGCGACTGTGTCCCGCAAGCCTGTCCCTGGAGTTCCGACACCCTGACCATGCGCAGCGAGATCGACGCCGACACCCAGGGTCATCTCCTCCTGCGCGAGGGTGTCGCCAAGCCCCTCATCCAAACTACCTTTTCGCCGGGCTGGGACCGCGACCGCCTCGTCTATCTGTTGGCCCGCGAATGCCGACGGACAGATACCACCGAGGCCGACCTCTTGGTGTTTATCACCGGCTGGGTGAGCCACCTGGAAGCGACCCATGGCCTAACTCCCCTGCTGGTGCACAAAAACCGTCTGCCAGCCCGACTTACCGAGTGCCTGAACCTCTGCGCCGAACAAGCCGGCCAACGCGGCATGGCTGATCTCTTCACCATCCTGGATGCCCCGGCATCACCCCTGACCATAGCCCCGGATCAAGTCTTCGTGGCCTTCACCCCTCAGACCACCTACAGCCCCACCAAGCCTTATTGGGGCCGGGAATTCCGCAAACACTATTTCCCCCAGGTCGAACACATGAACGCCGCGGAACTGGAGGTGGCGATCTTGCTGGACGCCCTGCCCGAGGTCGAGGTCTGGTTGCGCAATATCGAGAGTCGTCCCAACGGTTTTCGCTTGCCTTGTCCGCACAAAGGCAACGACTGGTTCTATCCCGACTTCGTCGCGCGCCTGACCGATGGTCGTGCCCTGGTCCTGGAATACAAGGGCAGTCATATCGAGGATGGCGACAAAGCCAAACGGCAGATCGGTCTCGCCTGGCAACGGGCCATGCAGGGCCAGGGCTTATTCCTCTGGATCGGCGATTCCGAGGAGACGGCACAAGGACGTGGTATTGCCCAGCAGTTACTGGCAGGGCTGGGGTAAGTGACATGATCGATCTGACTTAAACCACCATGCGCCTCGAAGATGCCCTGCGTTTTAGCCTGCGGGCTCTGACGAGCCAGCGAGCCCGGACCTGGCTGACGTTGCTGGCCATGGGGCTGGGGACGGCGGCGGTGGTGGTGCTGAGCTCCCTGGGGGAGGGGGCGCGCTCCTATGTCACGGGCAAGTTCACCCAGCTTGGGACCCACCTGCTCATCGTCCTGCCGGGGCGCAGCGAGACCACGGGCGGACCGCCGCCCCTGATCGGCGGGACGCCCCGGGACCTGACCCTGGACGATGCCCTGGCCCTGCTGCGCTCGCCCCTGGTGGAACGGATCGCGCCCCTGAGCCTGGGCTCGGCCCCGGTCTCCCACGGCAACCGGGAGCGAGAGGCGAATATCGTCGGGACCACGGCCGATTTCCAGCCGGTGCGCCAGATCGAGCTGGCCCAGGGCCAGTTCCTGCCCCCGGGCGATCCCCGCCAGGGCCAGGCCGTCACCCTCCTGGGCGAGAAGCTGGCCCGGGAGCTCTTCGACCAGCAGTCCCCCCTCGGCCAATGGGTGCGCATCGGTGACCGCCGCTTCCGGGTCATCGGCCTCCTGCAAAGCTCCGGCTTCTCCCTGGGGGCCGATCTCGGCGACACCGCCCTGATCCCCGTCGCCTCCGCCCAGGCCCTCTTCGATAGCCCGGCCCTCTTTCGCATCCTGATCCAGGCCCGCGGCCGCGCCGCCCTGGCCCCCGCCGAGAAGGCCATTCTCGCCATCCTGCGCGAACGCCACGAGGGCGAGGACGATGTCACCCTCGTCACCCAGGACGCCCTGCTGGCTACCTTCGACAAGATCCTCAACGCCCTCACCCTGGCGGTGACCGGCATCGCCGCCATCAGCCTGCTGGTGGCGGGAGTCCTCATCATGAACGTCATGTTGGTAGCCGTCTCCCAGCGCACCCCGGAGATCGGCCTCCTCAAGGCCCTGGGCGCGGCCCAGGGGCAAATCCTCGCCCTCTTCCTCACCGAGGCCCTGCTGCTGGCGTTGGCGGGGACGGCCCTGGGTCTGTTGGTCGCCTACGGGGCGGTCGCCCTCTTCAACGCCCAGGTCCCGGCCTTCAGCCTGGTCACGCCCCTCTGGGCACCGCTCGCGGCGGCGGCCGTCTCCCTGGCCACCGGGCTCCTCTTCGGCCTGCTGCCGGCCCTACGCGCGGCGCGCCTGGACCCGGTCGCGGCCCTGTCCGGGGGCTGACGCCATGCTCGCCCGGGACTATGCCCGCTTCAGCCTGACCGCCGTGGGTGCCTATCGCGCCCGCAGCCTGCTGACGGTGACCGGCATTGCCATTGGCATCGCCGCCGTGGTCCTGCTCACCGCCATCGGCGAGGGCATCCATCGCTTCGTCCTCGCCGAGTTCACCCAGTTCGGCACCCATTTGCTGACCATTGCCCCGGGCAAGGTGACGACCCTGGGCATGTCGGGGGCCATCGTTAGTAATGTGCGCCCCCTGAGCCTGGAGGATGCCCAGGCCCTGAGCCGGATACCGGGGGTGGAGGCCCTGGTGCCCGTGATCCAGGGCAATGCCGCCGTGGAGGGCAATGGCCGGACGCGCCGCACTCTGGTGCTGGGGGCGAGCAGCCAGGTGCCCCTGGTCTGGCGCATGCAGCCCGAACTGGGCCGGTTCCTGCCGGACGAAGGGGGTGGCGGGGGACGGGCCCTGGCCGTGCTGGGCGCCAAGCTCAAGGCGGAACTCTTCGGCGCCGCCTCGCCCCTGGGGGCCCGCATCCGCATCGGGAGCGAGCCCTATCGCGTGGTCGGGGTCATGGAGGCCAAGGGCCAGATGCTGGGCTTCGACCTGGACGATACCATCTTCATCCCGGTGGAGCGGGCCCTGGCCCTCTTCAATCGCGACAGCCTGATGGAGATTGACATCCTTTATGCCCCGGAGGCCAGCAGCGCGGCCATGGCGAAGCGGATGCGCCGGGTCCTGCTGGAGCGACATGGCCACGAGGACTTCACCATCACCACCCAGGATCAGATGCTGGAGGTCGCCGGTTCGGTGCTGGATGTCCTGACCCTGGCCGTCGGCGCCATCGGGGGCATCTCCCTGGCCGTCGGCGCCATCGGCATCCTCACCATCATGACCATCGCCGTGCGCGAGCGTCGCCGGGAGATCGGCCTGCTGCGGGCGCTGGGCGCCTCCCAGGGCCAAATCCTATTGCTCTTCCTGGGGGAGGCCCTGGTCCTGGCCCTCCTCGGCGGGCTGGCCGGCCTCACCCTGGGTCTGGGCGGGGCGGGCCTCATCGGGGCCCTGGCGCCGGCCCTGCCGACCCATATCGCCTGGCAATTCGCCCTTGCCGCCGAGGTCAGCGCCGGCCTCATCGGCCTGGTCGCGGGG
>JBATOB010000002.1:0-7462 GCA_049290655.1 Chromatiaceae bacterium
CCCCTGCCCCTGCGGCCTGGCGACATCGTCGCGGCCGCCCTTGCCAGCCCAGCCGCCCCCCCAGCGGCCAATCCAGCCCAGGAGCATTGAAATGGCAGCCGCGACCACTCACTCGACTCCCCAGGCCCCGGCCCTCAAGGCCAAGGATTACAAATCCGACATCCACCCCATCTGGTGCCCCGGCTGCGGGGACTTCGGCGTCCTCGCCGCCATGAGCAAGGCCGCCGCCTACCTGCAATTACCCCGGGAACGGCTGGCCATGATCTCCGGCATCGGCTGCTCCTCGCGCCTGCCGGCCTACATCAATAGTTATGGCTTCCACGGCATCCATGGCCGCTCCCTGGCCATCGCCGCCGGGCTCAAGGCGGCGCGACCGGACCTCACGGTCGTGGTCGCCGGCGGCGATGGCGACGGCTTCTCCATCGGCGGCAACCACTTCCTGCACGCCTGCCGGCGCAACCAGGACCTGACCTATATCGTCATGGACAACGAGGTCTACGGCATGACCAAGGGTCAGGCCTCGCCCACCACCCAGCCGGACTGGAAGAACAGCAAGCTGACCCCGCACGGCACCGGCGTGCGGCGCTTCCAGCCCACCGCCATCGCCCTGGCCGCCGGCGCCTCCTTCATCGCCCGTGGCTTCACCGGCGACCCGAGCGCACTGACCCATCTCATCGTCCAGGCCATCCAGCATCCGGGCTTCTCCTTCCTCCACGTCCTCAGTCCCTGCCAGACCTACCAGCCAGAGCAGAAGGAGTGGAAACATATGGTGCACCCCAACGATGAGAGGGCCACCGACGATCCCGCCGAGGCCGCCCGCCGCATCCAGATGGACGACGGCATGTCCCTCGGTATCCTCTACGCCCAGCAATTACCCGCCTGGTTACCGCCCCACCTGTCCCAGGCCACCCTGCCGGAAATCGAAGCGGAGTTCCAGCTATGAGCAATCATCGGCCCGCAAGCATCACCAGCATCCCCGAATTCCTGGCCCACGCCCTGGAGCTGGAATACGAGTCCGCCGAGCGCTACCGCGAACTGGCCGGCAACCTGGCCGTGCATAACAACCCGGAGATCGCCGAACTCTTCTACTACCTGTCGCGCATGAGCGACCGCCACGCCCAAGAGGTCGAGGACCACGCCAAAGGCGTCCAGTTGCCCCAGATCCCACCCTGGGACTTCAAGTGGGCCGCCGGCGGCAGCCCCGAGGCCAACGCCGCCGAGCAGGACGAGGACCTGAACTACCTCATGACCCCCATCCAGGCCCTGCGCCTGGCCCTATATAACGAGATCCGTGGCCGTGACTTCTACGCCAAGGTCGCCGCCGGCTCCCCCGACGCCGAGGTACGCCAGCTCGCCGCCGAGATGGTCGAGGAAGAGAACGAGCACGCCGCCCTGCTGGTGGAAAGGCTCGCCAAGATGGACCCAACCCGCGCCGAGCGCGTCGAGGATCTGGACCCGCCGAATATGCCGGAGTGATACTTGGGCCTTGAAGTTAACAGAATCTGTTTATAAACATAGATATATAATATGTCTAGCAGGTCCAACGCGGATTCAGTCAAAAAATCCTTGGCCAATCAAGAGAGAAGTTCAGCTACATGACGGACAAGGTATTCATCAGAAGCGAAACGAGCGCCGATATCGGCGCCATCGCCGAGGTCACGGTCGCTGCGTTCAAGACTCTGGCCATCAGCAATCAGACGGAGCAATTCATCATTGCCGCCCTGCGCACCGCCAAGGCACTGACGGTCTCGCTGGTAGCTGAAGCAGATGGGCGCATCGTGGGGCATATCGCATTCTCCCCGGTGACGATTGCCGACGGTTCTTCGGACTGGTACGGACTTGGACCCGTGTCGGTATGGCCGGAATATCAGCGCCGGGGGATTGGCAGCGCCTTGATACAGCAAGGGATATCACGTCTGAAGGATCTTGGTGCCCGGGGATGCTGCCTCGTGGGACATCCGGAATACTACCGGCGCTTCGGGTTCCGGAACATTCGGGGGCTTGTCGTTGAGGGAGTACCGGAAGAGGTCTTCTTCGCCTTGCCCTTTGATGACCATATTCCGCGGGGCATGGTTGAGTTTCATGGGGGATTCAAAGCGGATGCCCAGCAAGAGGGTACAAGCGAGGCGCTACCCGCGCGCGACTGACTCTCAAGACGAGGTTTCATGGGAACCGCCATGGAAAATCCGATCGCTTGCTCGAATCAAATGGATCGGCTTACTTGGCCAAGCCAGCTTATACCTGCGCCAGGGCCGCGACTGGTGACGTGAGATATTGTTCACACCACTTAATCCTTCAACGAGTTAGCGATGCCCACCTTGAATTGGATCGGTAAGGACGCCGTTGTCAGACACCACCGGGAAGTCCCCTTTCGGCTGCTGGAGCCGGTGCCCGCCCTGTCTTGCGTCCCCGATCAGGACAGCGGGGACAGCAACCTGATCGTCCAGGGTGACAACCTGCATGCCCTCAAGGCGCTGCTGCCGCGCTATGCCGGGCAGGTGAAGTGCATCTATATCGACCCACCCTACAACACCGGTAACGAGGGTTGGGCCTACAACGATAACGTCAATAGCCCGGAAATCCGTCGCTGGCTGGGCGAAGTGGTTGGCAAGGAAGGAGAAACCCTGGACCGCCACGACCGTTGGCTGTGCATGATGTATCCACGCATGCTGCTGCTGAAGCAGTTTCTGCGCGAGGACGGGGCCATCTTCGTATCCATTGATGATAACGAGATGGCCACGTTGCGGTTGTTAATGGATGAGGTGTTTGGAGTTCAGAATTTCGTAGCGACCGTTTTGTGGCAAAAAAAATATGCTGTTGCCAATGACCACAAAACCATCGCGCCGATGCACGATTTTGTACTAGTTTACCAACGTTCACCACAATGGCGGCGAAACCTGCTACCCAGAGGAGATGAAAAAGACAAGTTATATAGATACGAAGACGAAAGAGGCAAATATCGTCCTGATAATTACACTTGCAACAAAACAGTCGAGGAACGTCCCAATCTCTATTATGCCGTTATCAACCCAAATACTGGGGAAGAAATATGGCCTAAGCGAACAAGGGTTTGGGCCTATTCCCAGGAGGAATATGCTCGACATGTTGAAGAGGGTTTGATTTATTGGGGTAAGGATGGCAAAGGCAAAGTCCCTGCCTATAAACGCTATAAACATGCTTTACGAAATGCCGATGGCGTGGTGCCGCAAACTCTGTGGTTACACGATTTTGCCGGGCATACCGATGGCTCACGTAAGGAATTACGGGAGGTGTTGCATGACGTGCCATCCGTATCGGATTTCGCCACCCCAAAGCCGACGCTTCTCATCCAGCGCATCCTACAAATTGGGACAGATACGGATTCCCTCATCCTTGACAGCTTCGCGGGATCTGGTACCACCGGCCACGCCGTCCTGAAGCAAAACGCCGAAGACGGCGGCCATCGCCGTTTCATCCTCGTCGAAATGGACGAGAATATTGCCCACGGTGTCACCGCCGAACGCATCAAGCGCGTTGCCGAAGGCTATACCCATGCCAAGGGGCAAGCCGTGCCCGGCCTGGGCGGCGGTTTTCAATTTTGCCGCCTTTCCGCCGATCCCCTGTTCGATGCCGATGGCCAGATTCGTGGCGATGTCAGCTTCAACCAACTGGCCGAATTCATCTGGTTCGCGGAGACAGGCACCGGCTTGACCCCTGACTCGTCCGCCTCCGGGGAGACGGGACAAGGCCTGTCACCCTTGCTGGGCATCCATGAAGGCCGCGCCATCTTTCTCCTCTACAACGGCATCCTCAAGGACCAATCGGTGGCCGGCGGCAACCTGCTCACCGGCCCCGTGTTCGACCTCTTGCCCAAGTTCTCGGGACCGAAGGTGATCTATGCCGCCGCCAATCGTCTCGGCACCCGCACGGCCCGCGAGAGGATCACCTTCAAGCAGACCCCTTACGCCCTCGATATCTGAGTAGCGGCATGAGTAACACCCCCATCGAGTCGGAGATGGTGGGACAACTTAGCGATCGGATTTTTTATAGGTAGATGAGCCATGAGTACCCAGGAGCTAATCAACTCGGCCCTGAAGCTGCCACCCGTTGAACGCTTCGCACTGATCGACGAACTGTTGCACAGTCTCGATCGGCCTGACCTGGAATTAGATCGCATTTGGCTAGAGGAGGCGGAGCAGCGACTGGCGGCCCACCGCTCTGGACAGATCAAGGGCATCCCGGCGGAAGACATTTTTGGGGTCTTGTGATGCGCCTGGAGTTTTCCCCCGAGGCTAGGGCGGAATTCGAGGATAGCGAAGGCTATTACGAACGACAGGTCCCGGGGCTGGGTGCGCGTTTTAGGGCGGACATAGGTGACGCCTTGGCGCGATTGCGTCGCTGGCCGCTCCTGGGGCCGGTAGAGAGGGGTGAAATCCGGCGTCTGACCATGAGCCGCTTTCCCTATAAGCTGCTTTATTCAATTGAATTTGATCATATTTACATTATCGCGGTGGCGCATTTGCACCGCGAGCCAGATTACTGGATCACGCGAGGCCGGGAATGACTGTCTTCACGCCGAAGACCTACCAATCGCAGGTGCTGGACAGCGTGACGGCCTACTTCCGGGCCTGCCATGAGCTGCCGTCGCCATCCATCGCCTTCACCGCCACCACCGAGCGCCTCTGGGGGCGGGGCCTGCCCTACCATCCCCTGCCCGCCTTTCCCCTGGACATGCCCTATTTCTGCCTACGGGTGCCGACCGGGGGCGGCAAGACCTGGCTGGCGGCCAAGAGCCTGGTGCTGATCAACAGGCACCTGTTACGCGGCGAGCACAGCCTCATCCTCTGGCTGGTACCCAGCAAGCCGATTCGTGAGCAGACCTTGCGCGCCCTCCAGGATCGCCAGCACCCCTACCATACCGCCCTGCGCGAGGCCGGACCCATCGCCGTCATGGACCTGGAGGAGGCCAAGGGCCTGACCCGCGCCACCCTGGATACCGCGACCACCATCGTCGTCGCCACCCGTCAGGCGTTTCAGGTGGAGGAAGAGGAGTGCCGCAAGGTCTATCAGGATAACGGCGCCCTCATGTCCCACTTCGATAACCTGTCCCCAACCCAGCGTGACCTGTTGCTGACGGACGGCGAGGGACCCGACCGCCGGCCCCTCTATTCCCTGGCCAATGTGCTGCGCCTGCGGCGACCCTTCGTGATCGTGGACGAGGCTCACAATAGCCGCACCGAACTGGCCTTCGAGATGCTGGCGCGCTTCCGCCCCGGCGGGGTGATGGAACTAACCGCCACCCCGGACCTGGAGCGTACCCCCTCCAATGTCCTGCACAGCGTCTCCGCCGCCGAGTTGAAGGCGGAGGAAATGATCAAGCTGCCCGTGGTGCTGGAGGCCGAACCCAACTGGCGGCAGTGCCTGGCGGATGCCATCGGCCGCCGGGATGCCCTGCACAAGCTGGCCGAGGAGGAACGCCGGGCGGGCGCCGACTACCTGAGGCCCATCGTCCTCATCCAGTCCGAGCCGCGCCGGACAGGGGTGGAGACCCTGGATTTTGAGCGCGTGCGCCAGGAGTTGATCGTCAACCACCGCATCCCCGCCGCGGACATCATCGTCGCCACGGGCGAGGAAAGGGGCCTGGCGCAGGTGGAGGCAGTCTACAAGCTGGGCCTCGCCGATCCGGCTTGTCCGGTGAAGTTCGTTATCACCCAGAAGGCCCTGGCCGAGGGCTGGGACTGCCCCTTTGCCTACATCCTGGTGAGCATGGCCTCCCTCTCCTCGGCCACGGCGGTGGAGCAGTTGCTCGGCCGGGTCCTGCGCCAGCCAGGGGCGAGCCATCGGCAGGCCCGGGCGCTGAACCAGTCCTATGCCTTCGTCGTTTCCCGCAACTTCGCCGAGACCGCCAGCACATTGCGCGACCGGCTGGTGACCGGCGCGGGTTTCGACCGACGGGAGGTGGCCGAATTCGTGGCCGCCGCCCACCCCGCCCAAGGTCGCCTGGACCTGGAAGGCTATCGGGGACGCATGGTCATGCATCCGGTGGCTATCGGCCTGACGGAAAAGCCGGATCTCAAGCACCTGCCCAAGACCTTGCGGGACAAGGTGAACTGGGATGGCAAGCGCAACACCCTGACCATCGACAAGCCCCTGACCGAGGATGAGACGGCGGTTCTCACAACCTCGGTAACGACCGAGACGGCGGTGGCCGCCATCGCCGAGGCCGGGAAAATCAGCCGCACGACCGCCATCGAGTTCTTCCAGACCCCCGCGGAACTGGGCGAGCGCTTTCGGGTGCCGCATCTGGCACTGCGGGTGCCAGGTCCCGACGGCGGGGAGCAGTTGCGGTTGTTCGATGACCCCGAGGTGCTGGAGTACCCCTGGGACCTGTCCCCCTACGATGCCAAGCCCAGCGCGAATGACCTCGCGTCCTTGAATGAGGGCTTCAAGATCGCGGAAATCGGCGAGATCGATGTGGAAAACGACACGGGCCGGGTCGTATCCCGCTTTTTGCCGGAATTGCAGCGCGATCTCGGCCTGGCCTACCAGCCCGAGCATTGGGACCCGGTGCGTCTGGCGGCCTGGCTTTGCCGCAACCTGCCGGAGGAATCCCTTACCCATGCCAACAAGATGGGCTTCGTGGCGGCCTGGCTGACCCACTTACTGCGGGAACCCGGCTTGACCCTGGCGCGCGTCAACTTGCAGAAGTTCCTGATTCGTAATCTGATCGAGGCGCGTATCCGGGAGTACCGGAGGCAAGCGGTAGGCCAAGCCTACCAGCGGACCCTGTTCGGCGAGGGCGCCGCGTCCCGGGTGGCCGTGGGCGACCTCGATGACCCTGGCCTGGTCTTCGAGTTTCATCATCAGGCCTATGCCCCCAGCCGTGATTACGATGGGCACTTCGGCCACTTCGACTTCCGCAAGCATTTTTACGGCCGCATCGGCGATTTCGACAGCAAGGAGGAGTTCGAATGCGCCTGCTGGCTGGACATCCAGGCGCAGCAGGGGCATATCCGGTTCTGGGTCCGTAACCTGGTGCGGCGCGAGGGCAGCAGCTTCTTCCTGCAGAAGGCCGATGGGCGCTTTTATCCCGACTTCCTCTGTCGGTTACCCGGCGCCGAGGATCAGTCAGGCCCCATCCTCGCCGTCGAATACAAGGGCGCGGACCGCTGGACCGCCGCCGAGGATGACCGCCTGATTGGCCATCTCTGGGCCGAGCTTTCTGGGGGGCGTTGCCGCTTTGTGATGGTCAAGGACAAGCGATGGGAGTTGATCCAGCCTTTGCTTCACTAGCCAGGCTCTTGCGCAAAGGATCTGGATGAGGGGGCGCGCGGGGCTACCCCGGCGAAAATGATCAAGGACCGTCGGGACGATCAGCCCCGCGAGGGGGATGATGACTGACGGCCCCCGAGTGGCGCCTGCTTCTGCCCGAGGATAGTGAAATAGTAGTTGGCGTAATCCTTGTCCGCGCCGACCATGTGGC
>JBATOB010000003.1:0-4587 GCA_049290655.1 Chromatiaceae bacterium
ACCATCGACGGCCACGTATTGACACATGGGCGGAATGGCGATGCGGTTGCGCAGCGTCACGTCCTTGAGTTTGAAGGGTTGGAATAATGCGGACATCCGGCTCTCTCCGAGGATAAATATCAATAAAATTAGATAGTTGTCAGTATAACAGAAGGCTCTTTCAGCAATTCAGACGGCTATCCGTTAATCAGGTGACAGCGCGGCGGTGACACCCGCTGACGCGCCCTATCCGGCTGATGCGAGGGGGCCGTCAGCTCATGACCGCCTCCTTCCGGGCTGGGGCCGCCGACACCTCGAGGCAATCGCCGTTGCCCAGAAACAGATCGATTTTCGAGCCTAGGCGGGCGCTACCCCTCACCACCGGCAAACCCGCGGCCAGCATCTTTTCCACGGCTAGGGCCCCGGTGCAATGGTTGCAGCCGAAGCGCTGGATGCCATAGGTCGCCAGGGCTTGAATAAGGCGGTCCTTGTCCTCGTTCCAATCATCAAAGGGCGCGATATGCAGCCCACCGTACACCGCATGCAGGCGGTCTCCCCCGACGAAGGTTTGGCGGGCGTAATCCAGCAGATTGAGGACACCGCTATGCCCACAACCGGTCACCATCACCAGTCCCTGGTCTTGAACCTCGAAATAGAGGACGTTTTCGCCTTGGACCTGCAGCAGGGTCTCCATCGGAAACTGCACCAAGGCGCAGCCCGGAAACAGGCTCAGCGGTTGTTGGGGCGGCACCTGGATGACGGGCCCGGTGTGACCATATTGCTTGATCAGGGCCAGCCCCTCTGGCTGAAACCCCGCTGGGATATAGATGGGCAGCGACGGGCAATGCCGCAGGGTGACGCCGATCTCCCAGAAATGATCGAAATGTTCATGACTGATGACGAGGCAATCCACGGCGCCCTCCGCCAAGAGCCGGTCAACCCCTTCTTCGGCGAAGCGGCGCTCCATCCAGGCCGGGTTCCAGCCGGTATCGAACAGTACCCGATAATGCTGGCCGTCCAGCGCTTCCGCCTCGACCAGGGCCGAGGACCCCGCGGCGTTGGCAGGGTGCTGGTCGCCAAAGGGGGGCCAGGGCAGCCGATATTGATTGGTACTCATCCCGCCGGCGGCGGCGATATCCGCAAGCATTGTGGGCGTGTCGAGCCAGCCAATCTCGGAAATGCATCTGATCCTCAGATGCTTGAGTAAGCCCAGGGCAAGTGGTTGGACCGGTGGCGCGGCGGCGGGGGTCGGCTGGGGGTCTTGCATCGGTTCTCCTGTCAATAGACATCGGGCGTGTCAGATGGACAAGGCGCTAGCGGAGTCACAGGGCCCCCGCTTGCTTCAGGTGATCGTAAATACCGGAGGCCATCCGTCGATAGCCCTCGGCATTCGGGTGGATCTGGTCCGCCCGGAGTTCTGGCTGGCTCAGGATCTCCGAAAACACCTGGTCAATAACCGGCACCGCCTCTTCCCCCGCCAACTCCTGGTAGAGTGGCGCATCCCCTTTGCCGATGACGAGGTTGAGCAGGGACAATTCCGGCACGGCCACCAGCACGGCTTGAGCCCCACTCTGCCTGACAGTGCGCAGCAGATGACGCAGATCCTCCTTCACGGCTTGTCGAGGCCGGCGCCGCAGGAAGTCATTGCCCCCTATTTCGATGATGACAAGGGCGGGTTGGTGTTGATCAAGCAGGGCTTGGATGCGGCTCTTGCCAGCCTCTGCCGTATCCCCCGGGACCCCGGCATTGATCACCTCCCAGCCGGTCTTGAGGGCCAGGGCCGTTGGCCAATCCTCCCCCGGGGCGGCTCCCGTCCCGAAGGTCACGCTGTCGCCGAAGGCGAGGACGGCCGCACTGGGGGGAAGGGGCCTCAGTTGGGGTTCCTGGCCGCAGGCCGAGAGCCAGGCGGTGGCTAGCAAGGCGAGGATGACAATTACGTGCCGCATGGAGAGGGGGGCTCCGAAGGTCCGCGGGGGATGGGGTGTTGGGATTTTAGGCTATTGCTGACAGGCAGGTTGTGCCTCTCGGTGCCAGCGCCCTACCGCTGCCGTCCAGACTCGTTCCGGGAGACGCTTTGGCCAGCTTTATTGGTGTACCATCCGGCCGGGGAAGGTGATGCCATCAAGGGCCTTGGTGGCGTCAATCAACCAGAACATAACAACAACCACAAGGGAAGGCTTCCTGCCTGATCCGCCTTGCGCGCTGCTTGCCAGACAGGGAGGAACCAGGGGGTAGGCGTGCTCGGAACCGTTCGTGATAGCTGCAAGATCCACCCGATGGTCCATGACTATCGGATGACGGAAGCGATCGAGAACCTCTCGGATCTCATCACTGACCAAGGCAACGGCAGCGACTTCTTTGCCCGCAACCACATCACCCAAGGTATGAACGCCTTGTTCCGCGAGGGCCTGCTGCGTCTTGCGGGTATATCCGATCAAGCTGCCTTCGAGCTGGCCCAGGCCATGGGCGGCGGCAAGACGCACCTGATGGTAGCCCTTGGCCTTTTGGCCAAGCACCCCGGTCTCCGTCCCACCGTACTCCCCGCCGATCTCGCGGAGCGCCTGAATTTTGGTCCCGCTCGCATCGCCGCTTTCAACGGTCGTAACGACCCCGAGCACTTCATTTGGGGCGAAATCGCCACCCAGTTAGGCCGGGCTGACCTGATCCGCCCCTATTGGATCGATGGCCCGCGCCGGGTGGATGAGAAGAAATGGCTGGAGATCATCGGCGACACGCCGACCCTGATCCTCCTCGACGAGCTACCGCCCTATTTGCTCAATGCCGACACCCGCGCCGTAGGCCGGGGTTCCCTGGCCGATCTGGTGACCTATAGCCTGGCCAACTTGCTCAGTGCGGCCATCAAGCAACCCAAGTGCTGCGTGGTGATCGCCAACCTCTCGGGCAGCTACGAGGCCCAGACCCGTGATCTCGCCCGGATCATGTCCAATCTGGCGCAGGAGACCCGCCGCCAGCCCAAATCATTACCTCGGTCCAGCTTGCCGGCAACGAGATCTATTCCATCCTCAAGACCTTCCACCCCTCCTTCAAGAATCTGGTGGCCCTGTTCAAGGAGAACGAGGGTTTTCGCCAGACCCGTGGCCTGATGCAATTCACCGCCCGCCTGCTGCGCAGCGTCTGGAATCGGGACGCCAACGACGTCTTCCTGATTGGTACCCAGCACCTGGACCTCAACGATACCGAGGTCCGCGACGAGATCCAGCGCGTCAACCCGGCCCTGCTACCCGCCGTCGTCAACGACATCGCCGATCAGGGCAACGCCCGCGCCGAGGAGATTGACGGTGATCTAGATAGCGATGCCGCCGCCCAGGTCGCCAAACTGGTCCTCTCCGCCTCCCTTGTAAGATGATTGTATCCGCATCAGACCGTTACCCCTGTGATTCCGAGATCGTGGGAGAGCTTGGGTCGATGCGGGCTTGTCCTGAAACAACCCGAACCGTTGCCAGGGCTAACCGCCCGATTCTGCAAGGCCGGGTATGAAGGAGTGATCACCCATGACTCATGAGACCTGTTGGGTGGGCGTGGACGTCTCGAAAGCGACGCTGGCTGTGTATCTGTCATGCCCTGAACCAGCGTTGTCGGTCAGCAATGATCCCGAGGGGCTCCAGCGTTTGATCACCATCCTGCGGCCGGAGCCACCGCGCCTGATCGTGTTGGAGGCCACGGGTGGCCTCGAGCGGGCCGTGGTCGCTGAGCTGTTGGTGGCTAACTTGCCGGTGGCGGTGATCAATCCCCGTCAGGCCCGCCACGTTGCGGCGGCCATCGGCTAGGTGGCCAAGACGGACCGGCTCGATGCGCGGGTCCTCGCCCGGTTTGCCGCCGCCATCCCGCCCCCAGCACGGCCCTTGCCGACCGCCGAGGCGGTGGCGCTGGCCGATCTGTTGGCCCGTCGGCGGCAATTGGTCGAGAGGGTGACCATGGAGAAAACCCGGCTGCAACAAGCCCAATACGCCAGCGTGCGCGAGGACATCCAGGCCCATCTTGACTGGCGGCATCAGCGGCTGAACACGACCGAGCGCGGTTTGCGCGCGGCGGTCGAAGCCTCGCCCGCGTGGCAGGCCAAAGCCGATGTGCTGACTGAAGTCAATGGCCTGGGCGAAGTCACCACCCTGACCCTGATCGCGTGTCTGCCCGAGCTGGGTCAGCTCAACCGCAAACAGATTGCCGCGCTGGTGGGCGTCGCGCCCCTCAATCGTGACAGTGGGACCTGGCGTGGGCGACGTGGCGTGTGGGGCGGACGGGCCGCCGTTCGTCACGTGCTGTATATGGCCACCCTCTCGGCAGTGCGGTATAACCCCGTCCTGAAGGCGTTTTATACCCGATTGCGGGAGGCGGGTAAGATCGCCAAGGTCGCCCTCGTCGCTGGTATGCGGAAACCGTTGACCATTCTCAATGCCATGCTGCGAGACCAGGCGCATTGGGACGGACATTATGGAAAAATCGCTTGACCTGAAACACCGTTGCTCTCCCGTGATCTAAAGCGGGTCCTGATGCCCAACCGCAACCAACTGGAGCTGTGGGCCTGTGAGTTGGACGCGCTGTTGCCGGAAGGGCATCGGGCGCGGTTAGGATGGGCCTATATGACGCAGG
>JBATOB010000004.1:0-4515 GCA_049290655.1 Chromatiaceae bacterium
CCGCCAGGTCCGGCTGGAGGCCTGGGGTGTCCAGCACAAGCGGATCACCACCCGCCGCCAAGGCCGAGCGCAGTTGAGCGCAGGCGCCCATGACCCGGGCCATAGCCGGCCCCCGCGGTCCCTCGCCGAGCAAGCCCGGCCAGTCCATGAGCAGGCGCCAGAGGTGCTCCCGCGCCGTCTCCACATCGACCAGCAGGCGGCGTGCCCCCATGAGGGCGGCGCTGGGAGTCTGGCCCAGCGCCGCCTCGCAGGCGGAGACGCAGGCGGCGGCCTGGGCGGTGGCGCAGACGCTGAAGAGGCTGGGGAGCGTAGCGGCCGTCTCCGCCGAGCCCTTGCCGATGAAAACCCGGCTGGCCCCGACGAGGCGCGAGGAGTGGATGGTGACCGCCAACCCCTCTGGGCGGCGATACAGGTGAATCCGGAGACGGCCCGAGAGATCGTTCATGGGGATAAAATCGCGGCAAGTGTGCCAGAGTGAACAAGTTTCTGGGAGAATGCGCCCATCCTAAAGGTCCCGGCCCGTGGCATCACCAGGAGGGGATCGGGTGCCGGGAGTCTCCGGGGGACAATCCCAGGGATCATCCCATGGGAACCATTCACAGCCAAGGTGAAGTCATGCTGACCAAACAACAACTTGATAAATTTCGGGAAGACATTGTCTTCGAGACCCAACTGGTGGGCCGCCCCTTTGTTTTCCGCTCCACCTGGGGCCTCTTCTCGCCGCGCGAGATCGACGAGGGCACCCGCTTGTTGCTCCAGCATGTCGAGGTGGGACCGGATGACAACTGCCTGGATCTCGGCTGCGGCTACGGCCCCATTGGCCTGGCCCTGGCGGCGCTGGCACCGGGGGGCCGGACCCTCATGGTGGACAAGGACTTTGTCGCCGTCGAGTTCAGCAACCGCAATGTCGCCTTCAATCGCCTGCCTAACGCCCGCGCCCAGTTGAGCGATGGCTTCCGTCACATTGATCCCACCCTGCGCTTCGACCTCATCGCAAGCAACATCCCCGCCAAGGTCGGCAAGGAGGCCCTGAGCCTCTATCTGCATGATGCCCGCCAGCGGCTCAATCCCGGTGGCCGCCTCTACGTGGTCACCATCAACGGGCTGCGCGAATTCATGAAGCGCAATCTCACCGAGGTTTTCGGCAACTATGACAAGCTCAAGCAGGGCGCCCACTACACGGTGGCCTTGGCCGTCAGGGACTGATCCCGCCGTCAAACTTAGCAACCCCAGACCAGGATGACCCGTTTGCCGAAGAATTCCGACCGTCGCCAGACCTTGTCGTCCCAGGCCAGGCTGGGATCGCGGTCGAAGATGACCAGATGGGCCTCGTTGGCCCCGGCCCGGTCGGCGTAGTCCGCGGTCTGTTCCAGGCCGCGCGCCAAGGTATTGGACAGCCAGGGCTGGCCCGCGGGGTCCTCCCATAGTTCGGGGAAGATGGCATCGGCAAAGGCCTGCCCGGTGGCCAGGGTGTGCTGCAACCAGAAGGGTGCGCGTCTCGTCCACGCTGAAATTGCCCAAGCGCAGGGACACGGCCTTGATATTGAAGGCGCTGCCCCCGGTGATCACCTCCTGGTCCACCGAGTGCATGCGGTAGTCCCGCACGTCGCGCACGCCGCATAGCACCAGGCTCTGCGGGAAGGCGCGGGGACGTTGGGCATAGCCGGCGCGGATCTGGCGCAACAGGGAGATGAGGGTGTCCCCCACCAGGGCGTCCACCTCGTCCAGCAGTGAGGACTAGGGGCCTGGGGGCGGTCTGTGCCCAGTGCTGCAAGACCGAGGTGAGCAGGTGCTGGGGGGCGATGGAGGCCTTCTCGGCCTTGTACCAGGCCTTCAGCGTCTTATTGGCCAGGTAGAGTTCGATGGCGTCCACCAAGGCGTCGCAAGCCGCCGGTATCCCCTGGGTTTCGTCCCCCCGCGCGGCCTGGGCCCCCTCAATGTTGGCATAGGCGCAAGCGAAGCGGCCCTGGGCGTTCAGGGCGGCCATCATCGCCAGGAGGGCGCTGGTCTTGCCGGTCTGGCGCGGGGCGTGGAGCACGAAATAGCGTTCGGAAGCGATCAGGTGCTGGATTTCATCCCAGTCCACCCGTTGCAGGGGTGGAATAGCGTAATGATGCTCTGGCTTGATAGGGCCGGAGGTATTGAAGAATTTTTCCAATCACTTTCCACCCAGGCGGTCGAGTTGGCGCTGCGCCTCTTGGCCGATGCCGTTGTCGGGTCCCAGATCCCGTGCCTTTTCCAGGGCTGCGCGCGCCCCGGCCGGGTCGCCGGCCCCGGCGCTGACGAAACCGAGGGTGAGCCAGATGCGTTGGAAGTCCGGTGACCGCTCGGCGCCGGCGCGCAGGGTCTTGACGGCCTCGCTGGACTGGCCGATGTAGAAGAGGGCAAGCCCCAGGTCATTGCTGGCGTCGGCGTCACCTGGGGCCAGTTCGAGGGCGCGGCGATAGTAGGTGATGGCCTCGGCGTAGCGTTGCTGGCCGAAGAGCTGGTCGCCGGCGAGGTTGATCTGCTCCGGATCGGTCCCTGTTGGGGCGACGGTGGGCTTGGCCGCCGCCAGCATCTCGCGCTGAATGAAGGTCGGGGGTGCTGCCTGGGGTGTCGCCGGGGCCTGCTGCCCCCCAGTCCCCGACGGTGCGGCCGCCGCCAGGGGCCTTGGCGGATGGCGGAGGTAGTGGTCGCGGGTCAGGGCAAAGACGGCGAAGCCATAGAAGATCAGAAAGACGGCGAACAGGGACCATTGCAAGGGGGTCAGTCTGGGCATGGTGTCCGAGAGCGTATGGTCGGTGGGTTGATGGGGGGTGATGCTATTCGTTCTGCACCACCATCGCCAGCCCTGGTCTGACAAGGGGGTAATGACCCCAGCCTCTAAACATGATACCCGCCTTGCGCGCGGCCTGATTCACGGCTTTCCGCAGGGCATTCTCGTGCACGTGATGCCGATGGACCGCGCCACCGCGCGGGTCCGTGGACAGGCATCCGCTGGGAAAGACGTACTGCCAGCGCCAATCCTGCCCCGCATTCGGGAATTTCCGGGTCAGCGCCTCGGGCAGATAGACCTCGCCGCAGCCCTCCCACCGAATCCGGCGACGTCCCACGGCCGTTGGCGCCCGGTAAGGGCATCTCTGCGCGCCCAGATCGTCAAGGAACTGCTGAGCATTCTGCGCGACCCGCGCGTCCGCTTCATCCTGATCGGCCCGCCGCTGCTCCAACTGCTGGTCTTCTCCTTCGCCGCCACCCTGGAGGTCAGCAACGTCACCCTCGCCGTTTACGACCGCGATGGCGGCCGCTGGGCCCAGGAACTGGTGGCGAGCCTGGAGGCGGCCAGTTTCGTCGGCAACCTGCGCCAGGTGCCTAGCCGGCAGGCCCTCCATGCGGCCATCGAACGGCGGGAGGCGATCCTGGCCCTGGAGATTCCCGACACCTTCTCGCGCCAGATGACCGCCGGGGAGCCCGCCGCGCTCCAGGCCATCATCGACGGCCGGCGGGCCAACTCCGGCCAGGTCGCCCTGAGCTATGTCGAGGAGGTGGTATCCAATCTGGGTGCGGCCTTCACGCCCGCCGCGCGGCAGCCCCCGGTGCGCATCGGCATCCGGCACGCCTACAACCCCAACCTCATCTATCAGTGGTTCGTGGTGCCCAGCCTGGCGGGCATCCTGGTGATGGTCGTCTCGCTCACCGTCACGGCCCTGTCCATCGCCCGGGAGCGGGAGCTGGGGACCTTCGATCAACTGCTGGTGTCGCCCACCACATCCACCGAGATCATCCTGGCCAAGACCATTCCCGCCCTGCTGATCGGCGGCACCCTGGGCCTCATCATGGTCGCGGCGGGGATCGGGGGCTTTCGCGTCCCCTTCCAGGGTTCGCTCCTGGCCCTCGCCGCCGCCATGCTCTTGTTCATCCTATCGATCGTCGGGGTGGGCTTGATGATCTCCGCCATCAGCGCCACCCAACAACAGGCCATCCTGGGCGCCTTCGCGGTCGTGGTGCCCATGATCCTGATGTCCGGCTTCGCCACCCCCGTGGAGAACATGCCCCAGGTGCTGCAATGGCTGGCGGAAGGCATCCCCCTCAAGCACTTCCTGATCATCGTCCAGGGTTCCTTCCTCAAGGGCATGCCCCCGGGGGAGATCTGAAGCCATGCCTGGCCCCTGATCATCATCGCCCTGGTCACCCTGGGGCTGGCCACCCTGCTGGTGCGCAGTCGGCTGCAATGACAGGGGCTGTTTGAGTACCTCGCGGTCAGCCGCCCTGCCGCGCCAGAAAATCCTGGGCGAAGCTTTCCAGGCGGCCGGCGGCGATGGCCGCCCTCAGGTCGGCCATCAGGGTCTGGTAAAAGCGGAGGTTGTGGAGGGTGTTGAGTCGCGCTCCCAGGATCTCGTGACAGCGGTCCAGATGGTGCAGATAGGCACGGCTGTAGTTACGGCAGGTGTAGCAATCGCATTCAGGGTCCAGGGGGCCCGTATCGGTGCGATGGCGGGCGTTGCGGATGCGCACCACCCCAGCATGGGTGAAGAG
>JBATOB010000005.1:0-8883 GCA_049290655.1 Chromatiaceae bacterium
CATCCCATCCCCGTCCCCCGTGGCGGCTCCGCAAGGAGGTGTCGGGAGCGGACCGGGGGAGCCCCCGGGTCAGTCAGGGTTCCCCTTGGGGCACCTGACCTGCCCCAAGTGCGGGATGGGTCGCATCATCGAGGGCCGCCGGGGCTTTGGTTGCGACCGCTACCGGGAAGGTTGCGACTTCGTGGTCTGGAAGGAGGTCTCCGGGCGGGTGCTTACGCAGGATGAGATCCGCCGCCTCATCGCCACCAGCCATACCGGACTGATCCAGGGCTTTAGTGATGGCGGTGGTGCCCAACGCGACGCCCATCTGCGCCTGGACGGGCACGGGCGGGTCGTCCTGGATTTTTCAGCGGATGAGGACCATCCCCGACCGGAAAATCCGATATAACCGACCGCGCTCTGGCCGGGTTAGTTAGTAGCCAAGGGCCAGTCATGGCTTCTCCGGATGGGCAAAAAGACGGTTCGGTTGATGCCGGGCATTGGCCAGGGGCAAGGGTTGATGTGCCTCGCCCATCATGTCGTTTACGATTTCTTTACCTGCCATGGCTTGGGGGGATAATTCGTCATCGCACGCCGCATTCACCCAGGATGGGAGAGGGCGGTGTTTCCCCTCTGTCCCCAGCCAGGTATCTCCATGAATCCTGAAAAGGTCGTGTTTGGCTTCTTCATCGTCCTGGCGCTGACTCTTAACTTTGGGTTTTTTTATCGGCGATGGGACAATCCCGAGCATCACCATATGTGGGAACTCTTTGCCACTCTGGTGGTGAACCTGATCGCCACGGTGCTCAAGTTTGGGGACCGCACCCAGTTGGGGGCCATACTCCTGGCCACCAGCCTGGCGGCCATGCTTCAGCTCATCGCCACCGTGGTCGTCTGGGCAATGGCGGTGCATGTCGCGGCGACGGGCCTGACGCCTGGGGTTACCGCCAGCATCGTCTCCCTGAGCGGCGGCGCCATGATCGCCAATGTGATATCGGTCGTGCTGCTGGTCATCGAGACCGTGATGCTGCGGCGCTAGTGCGCGGCCCTTGCCCTTAGTGCCTTGGTTAAGGCAAGGCCGGCACCCTGCGGCCAGTGCGCGCGGGCCCCTGGAAATAAGCCATAGGGTTGACTGATTCCTAATGGATAACGTCGCTTTCCTGATCTTCCGGCGTATGCGCGCCCCGCTGATCGTCCTCATCATCATCTACTCGGTCTCCGTCATGGGGCTGGTGCTGATCCTAGGCCAGGACGCCGAGGGCAATCTCTGGCACATGGATTTTTCCATGCCTTCTACTTCTTCAGCTACACGGCCACCAACATTGGCTTTGGCGAGATCCCCTATGCCTTTACCGATGCCCAACGCGCCTGGGTCACCATAGCCATTTATCTTACGGTGGTGGGCTGGTTCTCTACTCCATCGGTACCCTGATCGCCCTGCTTCAGGACATGACCTTTCAACACTCCCTGGCGGAGCTGCGTTTTGCCCGTCGCATCCGGCGGATGAGGGAACCCTTTTACCTGGTCTGTGGTTATGGGGAGATGGGTAGCGCCCTGGTTCAGGCCATTACCGATGGCAATCGGCACGCGGTCGTGATCGACCACCGTCAGGAACGGGTCGATCTGCTTCAGCTTGAAAACCTGCGCGAGTATGTGCCCGCCCTGCATGGCGACGCGCGCCGACCCCATCATTTGCTGGAGGCGGGGCTCAAGCACCCCTTCTGCGCGGCCGTGGTGGCCTTGACCGACGTTAACGAGACCAACCTCAAGATCGCCATCGCCGCGAAGCTGATGCATCCCGAGGTCAAGGTCGTCTGCCGTGCCGACTCCCATGAGGTGGAGGCCAACATGGCCTCCTTCGGCACCGATTTTATCTACGATCCTTTCGATATCTTCGGCGCCTATCTGGCCATGGGCATCGCTACGCCTTGCCTAACCCTGATGCGGGACTGGCTGTCCGGCCTGCAGGGCGAACCGCTCAAGGATCCCCATATGCCGCCCGCCGAAGGGCTTTGGATCCTCTGTGGCTATGGGCGATTTGGCAAGGCTATCGCGGCCAATCTCGGCGCGCGGGGGATGGATTTGGTGTTGGGGGAGGCCGCGCCGGAATTAACCGGCAGACCCGAAGGGATACCCTTGGTCCTAGGGTGGGGCACCGAGCCCATACCCTGGAACAGGCGGGCGTGCGGCACGCCGTGGGTCTGGTGGTGGGCACCCACAACGATGCCAACAACCTCTCCGGACCCTCAACCCCGATCTCTTTATTGTGGTGCGGGAGAATCACAAAGATAACGAGGAGCTTTTCCGGGCCGTTGGCGCCAACATCGTGATGCACCCGAGCATTATTATTGCCGACCGCATCCGCATCCTTTTGGTCACCCCCCCGCTAACCGAGTTCGAGCAGCTTGTTCGACTCCAGGACCACGTCTGGTCTTGCGAGCTGGTGAGCCGCATCGTGGCCCTGGTCGATCATCAGGTGCCGGATGTCTGGGAGGTTGCCTTCGATGATGATAACGCCCATGCTATCTGCGTCCTGACCGGGCAGGGCGCGGAGGTCACCTTGGGGGCCCTCCTACGCGATCCCCGCGCCCGCGAAGGCTCCCCCCTGCCCATCATTCCCTGGCTGCTGGTCCAAGGCGGGGGGCGGGAACTGTTACCATCCGAGGATCGCCAGGTCGGCCCTGGCGATCGCTTGCTTCTGTGTGGCCGTCCCCTGGGACGCTCCCGCCTGGGCTGGACCTTGCAGAACGTCCACTCCCTCAACTATGTCCTCACGGGCGGCGGCTCCCCCGAGGGGACCCTCTGGCATTGGCTCTCGGGGCGGATCAAACCGGCCGCTGGCCAGAGGGTATAAGCCATGCCTCGGGTGGCTGTTGGCGCCACCCGAGCCTAACTATGCCATACTAGGTCTTGCATATTTCCCCGTCATGCTGGCCGAGCCGTTGGAGCCTGCATCCATTTGAAGAGGACCATGACCCATGACGCAAGTACTTGATCGCCTCCATCATGAGCACAAGCAGATCAGCCAGTTACTCGACCTCTTGGACGATATTCTGGCCATGTTTCACGACGGCCGGGAGCCGGACTACGAAATCCTCAGCGAACTGCTGCAGTACATGGAGGAGTATTCGGACCAGATCCATCACCCGGTGGAGGAGGTAATCCGTGATCGCCTCCGCCTGGTGGGCCAACATCAGCCTTACCTTGATGTCCTCACGCGCCAGCACCAAGCCCTGAACGAGATGACCCACAATTTCCGGCAAGCCGTCGACGGGGTAGTCAATGGCGAGGTCCAGCGCCGGGAGCAGATCGAGGCCTACGGTCGGGAAATGGTCGCGACCCTGCGCGCTCACCTCGACCTCGAAGAGACCGAGGCCTTTCCCCTGGCCCGGCGGGTGCTGAAGGAGGAGGACTGGGCGGCGATTCAGGCCGAGGTGGCGCGGACCATCGATCCGCTGTTAAGCGAGACGGATTTGCAGCGTATCCATACTATCTATCGGCATCTCTCGTCCCAGGCCAGGGCTTGATCGGCGTTCACCGACGGATGATTTTCCGGCCAATGTCCGGTTGGGGTTGGTACTGCCCCCCCAACCGGACCGGGTTAACGGATAGAGTCCACGCTATTGAGGCCTTGCCCTTGGCCAAGGCCCGATAGCGATTTGCTTTCCCCTACGCGAACATCAGTATTTCATTGCGCATCCGCGTCCTGGGCCTCATCGGGCTCTTGGGCGGGCCCAGCTGTGTCGGCATAGGCGTCGAGGATGAGAATGACACCCGCGAGGGGGGGCAGATCCACGAGGATGGAATGGGGTCGTCCCATCCATTCCACGGGTTCGGAGGCGCCACCCACACGCTCGCCAAAGGAGCTGCCGCCATAGATCTCGGCGTCCGAGTTGATGAGCTCGCGGTAAAAACCGGCCTCGGGTACCCCAAGGCGGTAGCCGGGGCGCGGCACCGGGGTAAAGTTGAACAGGGCTAACACCTTGGCCTCCCCGGAGCGGTCCTTGCGCAGGTAGCTCAGGACGGCCTGGGAACTGTCGTTGCAGTCAAGCCATTCGAATCCCGTATCCTGAAAGTCCAGGTCGTACAGGGCACGCTGCCGGCGATAGAGGCGGTTAAGGTCCGCGACCAGTTGGTGAATGCCCTGATGAGGCTCCCGTTCGAGCAGGTACCAATCCAACTCGGTGGCGAAGTCCCATTCTCGCCCCTGTCCAAACTCACAGCCCTGGAAGAGCAGCTTCTTGCCTGGATAGGTGAACATGAAGGCATAGAGCAGGCGCAGCCCGGCAAACTTGCGCCATCCGTCGCCGGGCATGCGGTCGAGCAGAGAGTGCTTGCCGTGTACCACCTCGTCATGGGAGAAGGGCAGGACGAAGTTCTCGGTGAAGGCGTACAGCAGCCCGAAAGTCAGCATGTCGTGATGATAATGCCGGTAGATCGGGTCCTTGGAGAAGTAGGCCAGGGTGTCGTGCATCCAGCCCATGTTCCACTTCATGGTGAAGCCCAGGCCGCCGGCGAAGGTCGGCCGCGAGACCGCCGGCCAGGCGGTGGATTCCTCGGCGATCATCAGGGTGCCGGGGTGCTGGCCGTGGGTGACCTCATTGAGCTGGCGCAGGAAGTCCACCGCCTCCAGGTTCTCGTTGCCGCCATAGCGATTGGGTATCCATTCGCCGGCGCTGCGGGAATAGTCCAGATAGAGCATGGAGGCTACCGCGTCCACCCGTAGGCCGTCCAGGTGGAACTCCTCCAGCCAGAAGATGGCGCTGGAGAGCAGGAAGTTTTTCACCTCGTTACGCCCGAAGTTAAAGATCAGGGTGCCCCAATCCTTATGTTCGCCCAGGCGCGGGTCCTCGTGTTCGTAGAGGGCCGAGCCATCGTAGCGGGCCAGGGCGAAGGTATCGCGGGGGAAGTGGGCGGGAACCCAGTCGAGGAGGACGCCGATACCCTTGCGATGCAGGTGATTCACAAACCAGCGGAAGTCCTCCGGTGCGCCGAAGCGGCTGGTGGGGGCAAAATAGCCCGTGGTCTGGTAGCCCCAGGAGGCATCCAGCGGGTGCTCGGTAATGGGCAGGAGCTCGACGTGGGTGAAGCCCGCCGCCTGGACATAGTCCGCCAAGCGCTCCGCGATCTCGCGGTAGCCGAGGAAATTGCCATCGGCGCTGCGTTGCCAGGAACCGAGGTGTACCTCATAGACCGACAGCGGCTGGTGTGACCAATCGGCCTGGGCACGTTCCTCTAGCCAGGCGGCGTCGTCCCAGGCGAATTCGCTGTCGGCCTGGGTGATGCATGCCGTTTCAGGGCGGGTCTGAAAAGCGGTGGCATAGGGGTCGATTTTAACGTGGGTGTTGCCATGCTGGTCGCGTAGCTCGAATTTGTAGAACTCGCCCGACCCGAGGGCCGGCAGGAAGATTTCCCAGACCCCGGAGCCGCCGCGTGCCCGCATGGGGTGAACGCGTCCGTCCCAGGCATTGAAGTCACCCACCACGCTGACGCGCTGAGCGTTGGGCGCCCAGACGGCGAAGAGGGTACCAGCTACCCCCGCCACGACACGCGGATGGGCGCCAAGAAAACGGTAGGCATGCCAGTGGCGGCCCTCGCCAAAGAGGTGCAGGTCGAAGTCCCCTAGTTGGGCGGGGAAGGCGTAGGGGTCAATGAGGCGATGGACCTGACCTTGAGGGTCGGTCCAGTCGATGCGATAGCCGGGTGGGACCTGGGCGGGATCGCCCTCCCAGACGAAGAGATCGGTGCCCTCGATGCGTGGGACCTCCACCTGGGTCCCCGCGACCCGCGCCCGTTCGGCCTTGGGTAGAAAGAGCCTCAGGGTGCAGACGCCGTCCTTGACATGGCGGCCCAGGACCTCGAAGGGATCATGATGGCGGGCCTCGAGGATGCGCTGGAGGTGTTCGGGGAGTTGGGCGGTGGCGGGGGTTCCCGTGGGCATGACGGCGTGTCTCCTACACGGCAAGAGGCGAGGGCGTAACGGCGGATGATGTTACCATAAGGGAGCCTTGCGTTTAGCCAAACGCCAGCCAAAATTAGCCATCGCCGAGGGGGTTCTCCATGCCGGATTCGACTCAACGTTTCGTCAGCCGCCTCACCCGCAACACCCTGGCCCTGATTCTGGCCGGTGGTCGGGGCTCGCGCCTCCAGGACCTGACCAAGTGGCGCTCCAAGCCGGCGGTGCCCTTTGGCGGTAAGTTCCGCATCGTCGATTTCCCGCTCTCGAACTGCATCAACTCGGGCATCCGCCGCATCGGCGTCCTCACCCAGTACAAGTCCCACTCCCTCATCCTGCATATTCAGAAGGGTTGGGGCTTCCTGCGTGGCGAGTTCGGCGAGTTCGTCGAGCTTTGGCCCGCTCAACAGCGTGTCACCGAGACATCCTGGTACGCCGGTACCGCGGACGCCGTTTTCCAGAATCTGGATATCATCCGTGCTCATAACCCGGACTATGTCCTGATCCTGGCCGGCGACCACATATATAAAATGGATTATGGCGCCATGATCGCCCAGCACGTCGAGATGGGCGCCGATATGACGGTGGGCTGTCTGGAAGTTGATCTGGCCAAGGCCCGGGAATATGGCGTCATGTCCGTGGACCGGGACAACCGGGTATGCCATTTTGCCGAAAAGCCCAACCAGCCCAATCCCATTCCCGGGCGTGACGACATAGCTCTGGCATCCATGGGCATTTACGTCTTCAATCGCGGATTTCTCTACGAGCAGCTCATCCGGGACTCGGATATGCCCGGTTCCAGCCGCGACTTTGGCAAGGACATCATTCCTGGCGTGATCGAAAAGTACCGGGTCATGGCCTATCCCTTCCGTGATGTGCGCAGCGGCGAGCAGGCCTATTGGCGCGATGTGGGCACCGTCGATGCCTTTTGGCAGGCCAACCTGGAGTTGATCGGCGTCACCCCGCCCCTAAACCTCTACGATGCCTCCTGGCCTATCTGGACCTATCAGGAGCAATTGCCCCCGGCCAAGTTTGTCTTTGACGACGAGGAGCGCCGGGGCATGGCGGTGGATTCCATGGTTTCTGGTGGCTGTATCATTTCCGGCGCCGTGGTTCGCCATTCCCTGCTTTTTTCCAACGTCCGCGTCAACTCCTATTCCTACGTTCAGGACTCGGTAATACTGCCTGACGTGGACGTGGGCCGTAATTGCCGCATCCATAACGCGGTAATTGATCGTGGTTGCCGCATCCCCGAGGCGATGAACATCGGCCTGGATCCAGACCGCGATCGCGCCAACGGCTTCTATGTCACCGAATCCGAGGTAACCCTGGTTACCCCGGAAATGCTCAAGCAGGAACCCAGTTATGTCCGCTGACCCAACCCGCCTGCCGGTGGTGCTCTGCTGGCATATGCACCAGCCAGACTATCGGGGGCCAGGTGGGCGTGAATACCATTTACCATGGGTCTATCTCCACGGCATTAAGGACTACTCCGATATGGCGGCGCATCTGGAGGCCCAGCCACAGGCCCGTGCCGTGGTCAACTTCGCCCCGGTCCTGCTGGAGCAGATCGACGATTACAGCGCTCAGATTCAGGCCTGGCAGGCCAGCGGCCGGCGCATCCAGGATCCCCTGCTCTCGGCCCTGGCTGGCCCTGGCCTACCCTTGGATGCCCCCCCCCGTCGCGATCTGATCGGCGCCTGCCGCAAGGCCAACAAGACCCATCTCATCGACCGCTTTCCCTGCCTGCGCGAGCTGATAGATCTGGCGGACTGGTTCGACCGTCATCACAGGGCCGACCTCTACGTTAATGACCAGTTCCTGGCCGACCTCCTGGTCTGGTACCACCTGGCCTGGACCGGGGAGCATATTCGCGACAACGACCCGCGCATCGACTCCCTACAGCGAAAGGGGCGGGGCTTTACCCTGGACGACCGCCGCGCCTTGGTGGACGTCATCGGCGAGCAACTCCAGGCCCTGGTCCCGCGCTACCGGCGCCTCGCCGATCAGGGTCGGGTGGAGCTGTCCTTCTCGCCCTACGCCCATCCCATCCTACCTCTGCTGCTGGACATCCGCTGTGCCCGGGAATCCGTCCCCGATAGCCCGCTGCCGCAGTTGCAGGCCTACCCGGGGGGCGAGGAGAGGGCGCGCTGGCATCTCCGCCGCGGCATGGCTACCTTCGAGCGCCACTTCGGCCGGCGGCCCGCCGGCTGCTGGCCCTCCGAAGGGGCCCTAAGCGCGGCCACCCTGCGTCTGCTGGAAGAGGAGGGGGTGCGCTGGGCCGCCAGTGGCCAGCGCGTACTCCATAACAGCCTGCGCGCCACCCTGGGTGATAGTCTGCCAGAACATTGGCCGACCACCCCCTACCGGCTGGGTCAGGGCCAGATCGCCTGCTTCTTCCGCGATGATGGCATCTCCGACCTCATCGGCTTCACCTATGCCGATTGGCACGCCCAGGATGCCGTCTCCAACCTGATCGAACACCTGGAGCGCGTCGCCGAGGCCACCCAGGGCCGCCCCAACCGCGTCCTCTCCATCATCATGGATGGCGAGAATGCCTGGGAATATTACCCCCACAACGCTAGCTTCTTTCTGCCGGAACTCTACCGCCGCTTGGCCAGCCATCCGCGATTGGAACTCACGACTTTTTCCGGTCTGCTGGAGGGTCTCGCCGGACCGACCCCCGCCCTTGAACGCCTGGTAGCCGGGAGCTGGGTCTATGGCACCCTCTCTACCTGGATCGGCAACGCCGACAAGAACCGCGCCTGGGACATGCTCGGTGCCGCCAAGGCTGCCTATGACCGGGCACTGGCCTCCCGAACCTGGAGTGAGGAAGAACGCGAGCGCCTGGAAATGCAGTTGGCAACCTGTGAGGGCTCTGACTGGTTCTGGTGGTTCGGCGATGATAATCCCGCCGAGGCGGTCAGCGACTTTGAACGCCTGTATCG
>JBATOB010000006.1:0-7152 GCA_049290655.1 Chromatiaceae bacterium
AACGGTTGGGAAGCGCTGATGGATTTCATGCTGAAAAGCTTCGATTCACTGCCCCCAACAGAGCCAAAAACAGGGTGACTGCCAAAATGAGAACTGCTGTTCAGCCGACGCGTATCCGGACTTTCAGTCCGTAATACGAACCCACCGTCTTACCAGACGGTGGTTGTTTAGTTTGGCGGGAATTTTGGCGGAAATCGCTGGTACAACGTCAGGATTTTCCTGAACCAGGGCCTCGTCAAGGGCGACAAGAAGCCGGGCGGTCAGCAATTCCCGCCGAAGAATTATTCCTTTCTGAAACAGGTTGTTAGATCGAGCTCCAAAATGGTTTTTCGTAAACTTTCAACGTGGAATCAGTATACTGCCGTGCCAGGTTATGGCTGTGAGGTAGGTTCTGATGAGTGCGCCTTTCGTCCGCAAACAACTGAGTGCCGCAGGCCTGCTGCAGACGGCGCGGTGGGTGTTCGGGAAGATCCCCGACGCCCCCGGCCATCAGATCACGCTAGTGGATCATCTGATGTCGGGGCTGGCGGTGTTCGGGCTCAAGTATCCCTCGTTGCTGCAGTTCGAGCACGACCACCAGGAGGAGACGACGCGGGCGAATCTCAAAGCACTCTACGGGGTGGCGCGCGCGCCGTGCGATACGCGCTTTCGCGAGCGCCTGTCAATGGCCACCAGAACTGACCCAATAGCGGCCAACAATATTGGTCCACCCCGGGTAGGGGTAAGGGCCGCCAGGCCCGTAGAATCCCCGCACGTTTGTTTGCCGGGAACACTGGGAGCGAGTGGCGGCGACCCTGGAATATCTGGTGGCTGGGGGGTGGCCCAGGGCCTTGCACCCGATCTGAGTAACGACAAGACCGACGACCTGGAGCAGGATGACTCGGATACCGAGGTTATCGAGCAACTGCTGAAAAACCGCCCCCAGGACGATCTGCGTTGGGAATTGGAGCGGCTGGGGCAGATGCTCGCCTCTGGCTGTTACGAGATCTCGCCCCCTCCTTGAAGATGCAGGCCCTGCTGGGCTATGTGGACAACCGTAAGGACCCGGACCGGCCCGGGTGCATTCTGCAAATGGTGATCTTCAGCCAATTCTGGGATACGGTCGAGGACATGGTGCGCCGCTTCCGCCAGGTGAACCCAAAGTTTTTGCTCGACAGCTACTCGGGCCGCCGCGGTCAGTACACCGATCCGGCGACCGGCAAACTGGTGGGCACCGAGCGTGATGTGATCAAGCAACGCTTTCTGCGCGGCCAGATCGATGTCCTGGTATGCACCGATGTCGCCGCCGAGGGCCTTAACCTGCAACCCGCGGATTGCCTGGTGAATTTCGACCTGCCCTGGAACCCCGCCAAGGTCGAGCAACGCATCGGCCGTATTGATCGCATCGGCCAGCGCCACAAGGAAATCCATGTCCAGAACCTGTGCTACCTGGGCTCGGTGGAGGAGATCGTTTTTGACCGTCTGCTCACTCGCCTGGGTAACATGATTGCCGTGGTTGGCGAGCAGCAATTATCAATGCTGCCGGTTACCGAGGAGGACTTCCAGCGCCTGGCCGAGGGCGAGATCACCGAGAAGGCGCTGGAGCAGGAGGCCCTGGCGCGGGTCACTCTCACCCAGCAGCGTATCCGCGAGACGGCGCTGACCGGGCAGGAGGTGTACGAGATCTACGAGCGCCTGGCCCAGCAGGAGGCGGACCAGCCTCTGCCGGCAACCCTGGAGGGGATCTGGCGGGTCCTGACCCATTCGGTCTATCTCCAGGCCCTGGGGTGCCAGGCCACCGTCAATCTGGCCGGGGGCCATGAGGAGCCCGTCCTACTCGCCGGGGTCCCGGGCGTGCCCGAGGGTACGGCCCTGACCCTGGACCGTGCCCTGTTTGACGAGGGCATCGAATCCCTGGGTACGCGACTGAGATTCGCCATCTATGGGGAGCCGGCCTTCGATGCCCTGCTGACGATGAGTGAGGAATGGCCACCGCCGCTCTGCATCCGGCGGATCGCGGTCACCCCGGACGGACTGGACAATGACTATGTGGCCTTTGTGGTCGGGGTCCAGGGGGCCGCGCCTAGCGCTGGTCACGGCCCTTGATCAGACCGAAGCGCTGGAACTGGATGAGGCAAGGGTCCTTACGGATGCCGAATTGACACCCTTCATCAACCAGTTGGCAAAGCGGGCCAACCAGGAATTCCAGTTGAGCGGTCACGTCGCTCAGGTCGAGGCAGATAACCTCCTGTCCGGCCAGGCCCAGGCCGCCCTGACCCTGGGTGTGGCCTTCGGTGTCCTGACCAGCCGGCAAAAACTGGGTGACGGCGATGCCAACTTCTGGAAGGAGATCGACGCCTGGCGGGCGCGGATCCAAACACAGCATGCCGAGGGTGGTAGCTTCCGGGTTATGAACATCCCCGCTGATCTGACCAAGGTGACGGTCACCGCCTTCCTGCTGTTCGATGTGAAAAAGCGCGTCAGTGACGGCACCTTCTGGATTGAACATGCGCCCGCCCTGTTGCTGGATAGCGCCGCCGATGCCGCCTGTCGAGTCGCGGAGGGCATGAAGAAAAAGAAGGCGGATCTGACGACGGAAGCGGTGCTGGGTCGAATTCAGGCTGAGATTAAGCGTGTTCTGGCCAATAAGTGATATCAAGCCCCGGCAGTCGCAGGCCCGCCGCCGGCATCTGGTGCTGTTCGACTATTGGAGTCCCGAGCGGCCCTTGCCATTATCAGGGGCGCGGAGCAGTTTGTCGTTCAACCCCCGGTCTCTTTCAAATCCCCCCACCCATCAACCCACTCACGGAAAATCCTGTTAAGTCCCTCCCGGTAATGATTATCACCGGGCCGGGATTGGCGGGCGGAGTCCCTGATATGATCCTGCGTATCCTTATCGCTCAAGTCAATCTGCTGGTCGGCGATGTCGCCGCAAACCGTGACCTGGTCATCCAGGTAGTCCAGGAGGCACGGGAGCGGCATCAGGCCGACCTGGTGGTCTTTCCGGAGCTGACTCTGACGGGCTATCCCCCCGAGGATCTATTGCTGCGCCCGGAGTTGATCGAGCGGGTAGCGGTGGCCCTGGAGGATATCCGCGCCGCGAGTCAGGGGATCGGGCTGCTGCTGGGCTATCCCAAGCGGGATCTGGGGAGCCTCTTCAATGTCGCGGGCCTGTTCCAAGATGGACGGCTGGTGGCGGAATACGCCAAACAAATGTTGCCTAATTACAGTGTCTTCGATGAGAAGCGCTACTTTCAGTCGGGTCATGCCCCCTGCGTGATCGATTTTCAGGGCATCCGGCTTGGCATCAGTATCTGCGAGGACATCTGGGAGGAGGCCCCCACCCGGCTGGCGGCGGCGGCGGGGGCACAACTGCTGATCAACCTCAACGCCTCGCCCTATCACGCCGGGAAGGCCCCGGAGCGCGAGGAGCTTCTGGTCCGCCGCGCCCAGGAACACCAATTACCGATCCTTTACGCCAACCTGGTCGGCGGACAGGATGAACTGGTCTTTGACGGCGGGTCCTTCGTAGTGGATGCCCAGGGCCAACTGACCCAGAGGGCGCCTTTCTTCGCGGAGGCGATGCTGCTGGTCGAGGTGGAGGTGGGCCCGGCGGATGAAGCCCCATGCCCGCGCCCCGGTGCCATCGTCTCCATTCCGGCGGCGGAGGAGGGGGTCTATGGCGCCCTAGTTCTGGGAGTACGGGATTATGTGCGCAAGAATGGCTTCCATGGCGCCGTGCTGGGCCTGTCGGGCGGTATCGATTCGGCCCTGACCCTGGCTATCGCGGTGGACGCCTTGGGGGCTGACCAGGTGGAGGCGGTGCTTATGCCTTCGCGCTATACGGCGGACATGAGCGTCGATGATGCCTTGGAACAGGCGCGGACGCAGGCCGTGGCCCATCGCATCGTGCCCATCGAGCCGGCCTTTAAGGCCTTTCTCGGCATGCTGGCGGGTGAATTCGCGGGATGCGACCTGGACGTGACCGAAGAGAACATCCAGGCTCGCTGCCGGGGGATCATCCTCATGGCCATCAGCAACAAGAAGGGCAAGATGCTGCTGACCACCGGCAACAAGAGCGAGGTCGCCGTGGGCTACGCTACCCTGTATGGCGACATGGCCGGGGGGTTCGCCCCTATCAAAGATGTTCCGAAGACCTTGGTCTATCGCCTGGCCGCCTATCGCAATGGCCTCGGCCCCGAGCCAGTCATCCCCCAGCGAGTGATCGATCGGCTGCCCTCGGCGGAACTGCGGCCCAACCAGACCGACCAGGACAGTCTCCCGGATTACGAGATTCTCGACCCTATCCTTAAGCGCTACATCGAGGATGATGAGAGCGTGGCTGGCATCGTCGCCGCCGGCTTTCCGGAGGACCTGGTACGGCGGGTGACCCGGCTGGTGGATCGTAACGAATACAAGCGCCGTCAAGCCCCACCTGGCGTGCGCATTACCACCCGGGCCTTTGGCCGCGACCGGCGCTATCCCATCACCAGCGGATTTTGAGCCTGAGACGGGCGAATGCCGCCGTGTGTGGTCCCACCGCTTAAACTATACTGGCGGATGTGTTAATAACCCACGAATTCAATAACAGGAGATCCTAGTGAAAAAGATCGAGGCCATAATCAAGCCATTCAAACTGGATGACGTCCGCGAGGCCTTGTCGGTGGCGGGCATCACCGGCATGACCGCCATCGAGGTCAAGGGGTTTGGTCGGCAGAAGGGTCACACCGAACTCTACCGTGGTGCGGAATATGTGGTTGATTTCCTTCCAAAAGTAAAGATCGAGATCGTCCTGACGGATGAGTTGGTCGATGCCTGCGTCGAGGCTATCACCACCGCCGCCCGCACCGGCAAAATCGGCGATGGCAAGATTTTTGTCAGCGATGTAAGTCGCGTGGTGCGTATCCGTACCGGTGAGGAAGACGTAGCGGCGGTTTGAGGGGGGATAGGCCGGGTTAATGCCCCCGGCCTTCATCCCACGCGTCAGTTCTTGTCGAGTTCCAGATAATCCCAGAGCTTCCGGGTCAGGCTGACTTCCTCCGGAGGCAAGCCGTCGGAGACGAATTTTCCCTCTTTGTCATTGAGGTCGAGCACCCGCTGGGCGTCGCTGGCGAGATCTTCCTTGCCCAGGCGCTTGTAGGCGTCGATCATGGTCACCAGGGCATCGCGTACCGCGGCGGTGCGCTGAAAGTGCTGGATGACGTGGTTGCAGCGGTCCACCGCCGCCATGTAGGCGCCCTGCTTGACGTAGAATTTCGCGATGTTGACCTCGTTCCTGGCCAGGTTGCCGCGCAGGTAAAGCATGCGCTGGTGGGCGTCGGGGGTATATTTGCTGTCCGGGAAGCGCCGCACCAGTTCCGCGAAGTCGTTGAAGGCGTCCAAGGCCGAGCCGGGATCGCGCTGGGAGCGATCGGTCGGGATGTAGCGGTCGAGAAAATCGACGCTGCGGTTATAGTTGACGATGCCCTTGAAGTAGTAGGCGTAGTCCACGTAGGGGCTTTGGGGGTACAGCTTGATGAAGCGGTCCGCCGCCGCGATGGCCTCCTCGGGCTTATCTGCCTTGTAATAGGCATAAGAGACGTCAAGTTGGGCCTGCATGGCGTAGCGGCCGAAGGGGAAGCGGGCCTCCAGCTTCTCGTAGTATTCGATGGCCGTCTCGTAACCGCCGCTGTTCAACTCCGCGGAGGCCTCGGAGTAGAGTTTCGAGGCGCTCCAGTCCTTGGTCGTGTCTTCCTGGTTGCCGAACCAGGAACACCCGGACAGGAGGAGTGCCAGGGCCAAGAGGGGCGCAAGGGTAAGCGGGAAAGATTTGATCCGGTAATACATGCGATGATTCATCCAGACGAAAACGGCCGCAGTATAACCCATGGGCGGACGGGCGCGAGGCGGCTTCTTCATTGCCAGCGGGTGGTCGGGTGATAGCCGTCGCCGCGGCCCCCCGTGCCTGCCGTCTGGGCGCCGACCTGGGCGGCCAGCGCCTGGATCAGGCCCTGGCCGAGTTGCTGCCCGAGTTCTCGCGCAGCCGGCTGCAACAATGGATCGAGGAGGGTCGGGTGCGCATCAATGGCCAGCCCTGTCGGCGGCGCGACAAGGTCTGGGGTGGGGAGGAGGTGTGGCTGGAACCGGTGGTGGCGCCGGACGAGACCTGCCAACCCCAGGATCTACCTTTGGAAATCGTTTTCGAGGACGAGGATATCCTGGTGGTCAACAAGCCCGCCGGGCTGGTCGTCCATCCGGCCGCTGGCAATCCCGATGGCACCCTCCAGAATGCCTTGCTCCATCATGCCCCGGAACTGGCCCTGGTCCCCCGGGGTGGGTTGGTCCACCGGCTCGACAAGGATACCAGCGGCTTGCTGGTGGTCGCCCGCAGCCTCCAGGCGCATAAGTTTCTGGTGGACCTGCTCCAGCAACGCCGGGTCCATCGGGAGTATCGCGCCCTGGTGACGGGCATCCCGACGGGCGGTGGCCATGTCGATGCCCCGGTGGGCCGGCATCCGCGTCAGCGCACCCAGATGGCGGTGGTCCCCGGCGGCCGGCCGGCGGTCACCCATTACCGCCTCCTCGAGGCCTTTCGGGGCCATGCCCTGCTGGCGGTACGACTGGAAACCGGGCGCACCCATCAGATCCGGGTCCACATGGCCCATATCCATTACCCCATCCTGGGCGATCCGGTCTATGGCGGTCGGCCCCGGCCACCCAAGGGTGCCTCGGCGCGGCTGGTGGCCGGGGTGAGGGCCTTTCCGCGCCAGGCCTTGCATGCCATTCGTCTTGGCCTTCCCCATCCGCGCACGGGGGAAGAGGTGGCCTGGGAGATCCCGCTGGCGGCCGACATGGTGGCCCTGGTGAGCCTGTTGCGGGAGGAAGCGGATGGATTGGATTGAGGCCGACTGGTCCGCCCCGCCCTGGGTGCGGGCGATCAGCACCACCCGGCGTGGCGGAATCAGCTGCGGTCCCTACGCGGGGCTCAATCTGGGCGATCACGTGGGGGACGATGCCACCTGCGTGGCCGCGAACCGGGAGCGGCTGCGCCTGAAGCTGGGCCTGCCCGCCGCGCCCCGCTGGTTGCGCCAGGTCCATGGCTGCGCGGTGGCGCTGGCCCATGAGCCCGTGGCGGCTTGCGAGGCGGACGCCATGGTGGCCTGGGGTCCGGGCCAGGTCTGCGCCGTCCTGACC
>JBATOB010000007.1:0-9491 GCA_049290655.1 Chromatiaceae bacterium
GTATCGATGAGCAGGGGCGGCAGGTCCGAGGCCTGGACCAGGACCCGATCCTCGTTATGAATCGGGTAGATGCTGTCGATCATGACCGGATCGAGCCGCACCAGGGCGGGTTCCTCGCCATCGTCTCCGGCATTAGCGATGCTGGTGATATGGCCGTCGCCGATCTGGATGGCGATGAAGCGTTCCGGCTCGGCCCCGTCCCAGAACTGGAAGCCCCGGGTACGGATCAGGAAATGTCCATCGACGCGTTCGTAGGTGCCGGGACGCGGCGGCTCGGCGAGCTCCCGGTAATCCAGCCGCTTCAACTCGGCCACTAACTCCTCGGGCGACAAGGGCGATCCGGCATAGAGTTCCAGCGGGCGCGCGTAAACCCGGGCCGGCAGGGCCCAGCGCTTGCCCTCGAACTTCTCCCGCACCGTGGTATCAAGCGGAATGGCATAGATAACGACGGCCAGGGTGGTTGCCAGACCCGCCACCATCAGGGTTCCGGCCAGGAGGCGCAGCACCCGGACCAGCAGGCTCCGGTGCCCGGGGGGCGGGGCCGCCCCCTCGTCCTCGTCGTAGTCCTGGTCGTCTTCGTCGCGATAGCACCGGTTCACTGGGCTAAATCCTCGCGGCGAGCGGGCGCCGGGATCGGGTCAAGAGGAAAGGCAGGCAGCGCGGGGGAAGCCTGGGCGAATGGAACAACATGGTCCCATGGGGGAGGAACAACGGCAACCTTCCTCACGACTTGATCCCCACCCCCCGGTCGAGCAGGCGCAGGCAGAAGTAGCCCAAGGCGACGATAAAGCCCAGGATAAGGGAGAAGGCCACCCCCAGGTTGATATCGCTCACCCCCAAAAAGCCATAGCGGAAGGCATTCACCATGTAGAGGACTGGATTACCCTGAGAAAGGAATCGCCAAAAGTCCGGCAGCAGATCAATGGAGTAGAACACCCCACCGAGGTAGGTCAGGGGGGTGAGGACAAAGGTCGGGATGATGGAGATGTCATCGAAGCTATTGGCATAAACGGCATTGATGAAGCCGCCGAGGGCAAAGAGGATCGCCGTGAGGGTGAAGACCGCCAGGCTCGCCAGATAGCTGTGGATCTGCAGGTCGGTGAAGACGAGCGCGACCAGGGTCACCGCCACGCCCACGGTCAGTCCCCGTGCCACCCCCCCACTGACGTAGCCCGCCAGAATCACCCAGTTGGGCACCGGCGCCACCAGCAACTCCTCAACATAGCGGGAAAACTTGCTGGAGTAGAAAGAGGAGACGACATTGGCATAGGCGTTGGTGATGACCGACATCAGTACCAGACCGGGAACGATGAAGTCCAGATAGTCAAAGCCCTCCATGGGGCCTATGCGATCGCCGATCAGGCGGCCGAAGATGACAAAATAGAGGGCCGTGGTGATGACGGAGGGTAGCAGGGTCTGCACCCAGATGCGGGAAAACCGCAGGATCTCCTTGCGTAAAATGGTACTGAAGGCGACCCAGTAGCGGCCCCAACGGCTCATGCCCGGGGTTACGGCGCGGCTCGTGCCTTGACTCATGACGACTCCCCACCGCCCTTATCCAGGGCATCCAGAAACAGCCGCTCCAGCCGGTTCTGCTTGTTGCGCAGGCTGGCCACCTCGATGCCCCGGCGCGACAGGGCGCTGAAAAGGCTGTTGACGCTCTGGCCACGCAATAGCTCCACCTCCAGGCTCATATCGTCCAGCAGCACGGAGGGGAAATCGGGCAGGTGGGGGGCGTCGGTCAGTGGCTGCTTCAGGTTGAGGACGAAGGTCTCGGCCTCCAGCCGCCCCAGGAGCCGGGTCATGCCCTCGCGCTCGGCGACCCGCCCCCGGTTGATGATGGCGATGTGACGGCAGAGGCTCTCCGCCTCCTCCAGATAGTGGGTGGTCAGGATGATGGTGGTGCCTTGGGCGTTGAGTTCACGCAGAAACGCCCACATGCCGCGGCGAATTTCGATATCCACCCCGGCGGTCGGCTCGTCCAGGATCAGCAGTCGGGGCTGATGGATCAGGCCCCGGGCAATCATGAGGCGGCGCTTGAGCCCCCCCGAGAGCTGGCGCATCTCGGTATGGCGCCGGTCCCACAGCTCCAGCTTGCGCAGGTAGAATTCCGCCCTTGCCAGCGCCTCCGGGCGCGGAATGCCGTAATAGCCCGCCTGGTTGAGGAGCACCTCGACGACGGGCAAAAAGATATTGAAATTGAACTCCTGGGGCACCAGGCCCAGGCAGGCCTTCACCGCCTCCGGCTCCCGGTCCAGGTCGTGACCAAAGACGCTGACCTCGCCCTCACTCTTGTTCACCAGGGAGGCGAGGATACCGATCAGGGTCGATTTGCCAGCCCCATTGGGCCCCAGCAGGGCGAAGAAATCGCCGTCATCGACGGTCAGGTCCACCCCTTTGAGGGCCTCAAGGCCATTGCGGTAAGTCTTCCGGAGCTGGCGTACGGCGAGGGCGGGCATGAAGAAGGAGCGGGGCAAGGCTGGAAAGGGCCTAAACTAATGGCCCGATCCGGCTTTTTCAATCCAAATTCCGCATTCCCAGCCCGTGGAAACCGAAATACTCCTCTTCATCCTGGCCCTGGCCGCGGGTCTGGTGGACGCCATCGCGGGCGGCGGCGGGCTCATTACCCTGCCGGCCCTGCTCTGGGCCGGCCTGGGGCCCTTGGAGGCCCTGGCTACCAACAAGGCCCAAGGCGTCTTCGGCACCGCCGCCGCCAGCGCCAATTTCCTGCGCCAGGGTCTCATCGACCTCCACCGGGCGGCCCTGGCCTTTAGCTGCGCCTTCGTGGGCGCCGCCAGTGGCGTCCTCTTCATCCGCCAGATCGGCGCCGACCTGCCCGCCTGGCTGATACCCGTCCTCCTCATCGCCTTCAGCCTCTATTTCCTCTTCTCCCCCCGCGTCTCGGACTTTGACGCCCGCCAACGCCTGAGTCAGGGCGCCTTCGCCTTCCTGGTCGCCCTGCCCATCGGCTTTTACGACGGCTTTTTCGGCCCCGGCACTGGCAGTTTCCTCGCCATGGGTTATGTCGCCCTGTTGGGCTACAACCTCAGCCGCGCCACCGCCCACACCAAGCTCCTCAATTTCGCCAGCAACCTCGCCGCCCTGCTCTTCTTCCTCCCGAGCGGCCATGTCCTGTGGCGCTACGGCCTTCTCATGGCCGCCGGCCAATTCCTCGGCGCCTGGCTCGGCTCCCACCTCGTCCTCCGCCACGGCGCCCGCCTCATCCGCCCCGTCCTCGTCACCGCCTCTTTGGCTATTTCCCTCAAGCTCCTGCTTGATTCGTCTGGCGCGATGACTGTATTCGGGTTTTAGACCTTGGTAAGGTTCATGAACCCGGGGCCAGCTATCCTGACCGATGGGGCATCACCCACAAGCCGTCTGGTGCTTCGAACTGCGCGATGGGCTCCAGCCGGATCGGCGGTTAGATAACCTCCACCCCCTCCACCCGCTGAAACCCTCGCGGCAACAGCCGCCCTCTTCTCCCCCGCTCACCCTGGAAGGCATCCAGGTCGGCGGGCTTGAGGGTATAGCGCCGCTTGCCGGCGACGATGACCAGGCCGCCGCCCTGATGAATCACCGCCAGGTGGCTGACCCGCTCCTGCTCCTCCCCGGGCTTGGCCTTGGGGATGGCGATGAGCTTATTGCCCTTGCCCCGGGGCATCTCCGGCAACTCGGCGATAGGGAAGACCAGTAGATGCCCGCCGGAGCCGATCACCGCCAGACGGTCGGAGCCGCTGTTGAATACCAGCGGGGGCGGCATGACCTGGGCCCCCGCCGGCAGGCTCAGGACCGCCTTGCCGCCCTTGGGCTTGGCCAGGAGGTCGTCGAGGGTGGTGACGAAGCCATAGCCGGCATCACTAGCCAGGATGACCCGCTGGCCGCCCTCGCCACCCAGGACGGCGACGAAACGGGCGCCCGGGGGCGGCGCCAACTTACCGGTGAGGGGTTCGCCCTGGCCGCGAGCGGAGGGCAAGCTATTGGCTGGCAGGGAGTAGCTACGCCCGGTGGAGTCGAGGAAAACGACGGACTGGTTGGTTTTCAGCCGGGCGGCGGCAAGGTAGCCGTCCCCGGCCTTGTAGGCCAGGCTGGTGGGGTCGATGTCATGGCCCTTGGCGGCCCGCACCCAGCCCTTCGCGGACAGAACCACGGTCACAGGCTCGCTGGGACTGAGCTCGCTGTCGTCGAGGGCGATGGCGAGGCGGGCCTCCTGGAGGGGCGAGCGACGGTCGTCGCCGTATTTGTCGGCATCCCGGCGGATCTCGTCCTGGATCAGGCCGCGCAGGGCGGTCTCGTCGCCCAGAAGGCGCGCCAGGCCATCGCGCTCCGCCGCCAGCTCGGCCTGCTCGGCGCGGATGCGCATCTCCTCCAGGCGGGCGAGTTGGCGCAGCCGGGTGTTGAGGACATAGTCGGCCTGGGCCTCGTCCAGGCCAAAGGCGGCCATGAGCACCGGCTTGGGTTCGTCCTCGGCACGGATGATGCGGATCACCTCGTCGAGGTTGAGGAAGGCGATGAGCAGCCCCGCCAGCAGATGCAGGCGTTGCAGCACCTGGTCGAGGCGGTGCTGGAGGCGGCGGCGCACCGTCTGGTGGCGGAAGCTCAGCCAGGCCTGGAGGACGCCCTTGAGGTCATAGACCCGCGGCCGGCCGTCGAGGCCGATGAGGTTGAGGTTGACCCGGTAGGAGCGCTCCAGGTCGGTGGTGGCATAGAGGTGGGACATGAGCCGCTCGACGGGGACGCGGCGGTCGCGGGGGATCAGCACCAGGCGCGTCGGGGCCTCGTGGTCGGATTCGTCGCGCAGGTCCTCCAGCCAGGGCAGCTTCTTGTCGCGCATCTGGGCGGCGATCTGCTCCAGGATGCGGTTGCCGGAGACCTGGTAGGGCAAGGCGATGATGACGATGTCGCCCTGCTCCAGCTCATAGCGGGCGCGCTGGCGCAGGCTGCCGTTGCCGGTCTCGTAAAGGCGGCGGATCTCGGCGGTGGGCGTGATGATGGTCGCGGCGGTGGGATAGTCGGGACCGGGTATGAAGGCCATCAGCTCCGGGATGGTCGCCTCCGGGTGATCCAGGAGGTGGATACAGGCGCGGGCGACCTCGCGCAGATTGTGGGGCGGGATGTCGGTGGCCATGCCCACGGCGATGCCGGTGGCGCCGTTGAGGAGAATATTAGGCAGGCGCGCCGGCAGCAGCCGGGGTTCCTCCAGGGTACCGTCGAAATTGGGCTGCCAGTCCACGGTGCCCTGCCCCAGTTCGCCGAGCAGGACCTCGGCGTAGGGGGTGAGGCGCGCCTCGGTGTAGCGCATGGCGGCGAAGGACTTGGGCTCGTCCGGGGAGCCCCAGTTGCCCTGGCCGTCGATGAGGGGGTAGCGGTAGGAGAAGGACTGGGCCATCAGCACCATGGCCTCATAGCAGGCCGTGTCGCCATGGGGGTGGAACTTGCCCAGGACGTCGCCGACGGTACGGGCGGACTTCTTGTGCTTGGAGGCGGCGGAGAGGCCCAACTCGGACATGGCGTAGAGAATGCGCCGCTGCACCGGCTTGAGACCGTCCCCCAGGTGCGGCAGGGCGCGGTCGAGAATGACGTACATGGAGTAATCCAGGTACGCCTTCTCGCTGAAGACGTGCAGGGGGCGGCGCTCGATGCCTTCGGAGTTGAAGGCGGGGCTGGGGGTGGCAAGGGTGTCGGTCATCTCAAAGCTCCGTCGGACTAGACCCCTCCCAGCCGCAAGCTCGCGCAGGCGGGCGATGGTCGCGTCATCGGTTCAATATCGGGTTCGGGTTCTTTGCGGTATGGCCTCATACTAACTCATGCACACCCTGGCAGAGGGCCTGGCGGGCTGAGCGGCCTTCCTGTTCGAGATCTAGCTTACCGCGGCCCCCCACCCCCGGATGGTCGCTGGTATCAATGCCCTCCGGCAGGCCCATACCCATCTGAGGGTGGCCAAGGGAGCTCTGTTCTATGCCGTGGCGCAGCCCCGCTGGATCAGCGAACCGTTCTGGCACTGCCCTGGAATCTTTTTTGAAGACATTTGCTTCTTACCAGTGCCCGCTAACGAGGGCCCACTCATGACCACCACCCAGTACCAGGCCGAAACCCGTTTCGTCGCCCTCATGACGGAACTCTTTCAGATGGACGAGGCCCAGGCCCTGGATTTTGGCATCTACCGTATCATCCGCCGCCATAACCACGAGGTGCGGGCCTTCCTGGGGGAGGTCGTCACCAATAAGGCAGACGCCCGGCTGGTGGGTGGGCGGCTGACGGAACTGCTCGACAGCGCCTTTCGGGTCACGGACCTGGAAGCCGCGGCGGGGGACAACTTCCGCCTCCGGGACATCGAGTCCCAGCTCGGCCTCAAGCCGGGCATGACCGCCCAGCAACGAGAGGCCATCCTCGTCCAGGCCGAAGCCATCCCCATTTCCCAGCACCTGGTGGCCGAATATCGCGGCCGGGTGGCCACCCTGGCCAGCCGCCAGACGGCCAGCGAGGACCGAGCAGAGGTCCTCAACCGCCTTTATCAGTTCTTCTCCCGCCACTATCAGGACGGCGACTTCATCATCGCCCGGCGCTATGGCCGGGGCGGCGCCCGCTATATCCGCTCCACCGGCGAGGACACCGAGTTCCACTGGGCCACGGAGGACATGTACTACATCAAGTCGGGCGACATCTTCACCGACTTCCCCGTGCGCCTGAGCAACGGCCAGCGCCTGCTCTTCACGGTCGATCCGGAGGGCCTGCAGGCCACCCGCGCCGCCCTCAAACCCAATGACAAGGCCCACTACGAAATCATGGCCGCCCGGCGGGAGGAGGATGTCGTCAGGGTGGTGCTAAGGTATCTCAAGGGTGCCCAGAGCGACCGGCACAAGGACGAGATCGTCAATGCCGCCCAGAAGGCCGGCGCCCCGACAGCCCTCAACCTGGAAATCCGACGCTGGCTCAATCGCTTCATCGCCCGCAACCAGAGCGACTTCTTCATCCACAAGCGACTCCGGGAGGCCCTGAGCGCCGACCTCGACATCTTCATCAAGACCGAGGTGCTGGACCTGGATCAAGTCCTGGCCGGCGCCCTGACGGAGACCGATATATCTCGCCGCGCCCTGCGGGTGGCGCGCTTGGTGCGGGAGATCGGCATGCCGATCATCGACTTCCTGGCCACCCTGGAGGATTTTCAAAAGTCCCTTTGGGAAAAGAAGAAGTTGGTTCTTCAGACCCGTTACGTCATCACCCTGGACCGCCTGGAACGGCTGGCCCCCGCATGGCTGTCGGAACACATCGAGGCCATTATCGCCCGGCAGCGCGATGAGTGGCGGGCGCTCGGGCTGGGGGACCGCGTGACGGTCCGCGATTGCCTGCGAGCCACCGCTCCCACCCAAACCCGGATCGCCCTTGACGATAACCCGGCCCCAGCTACCCTACCCGGCACCTACCTTCCTCTACCGGTGGACACTGGCCACTTTGATGAGGATTTCAAGTGGTCGCTATTGGCCGCCGTCACGGCCAGCGTGTCGCTGGAGGATGCCCTGGATGGCGTGGCGATTCAGTCGGATAACTGGCAGGCGCTGGAGATGCTGCGGGAAAAATACCGGGAAAGGGTGAAGTGCATCTATATCGATCCCCCTTACAACACGGGCGGCGACGGCTTTGCCTACAAGGACAGTTACCAGTCCGCTTCCTGGATGGCGATGATGGAGGATCGACTGCTATCCGGTATTAAGACATTACAGCCAGATGGCGTTCTCTTCAGTAGCATTGACCAGAACGAATATCCCAAGCTCCACACCCTGCTGGAACGGCTGCTGGGTCGCAACAATGCGCTCGGTACCCTTGTGTGGAAGAACGTCACCGACAACAACCCAACCCATGTCGCCGTTGAACATGAATATGTCGAGTGTTTCGCCAATAATCGGACAATTCTAGAATCTGAATGGAAAAGCCCCTACTCTGATGCCAAAGAAATACTTGTCAGGATTGGAGAAAAACTTATTGAAAAATATAAGGATAATGACCAACCAGCTTTACAATTTGCTTATCAGGATTGGTATAAGGCAAATAAAGAGTTTCTAGGTCCTCTTGAAGGATATAAATTTATTGATAGTGGCGGCGTTTATGCTGGCAGCCGGAGCGTGCATAATCCCGGCAAGGAAGGCTATCGATACGATGTCATTCACCCCATCACCCAAAAAGCCTGTAAGCAACCACTGATGGGCTATCGCTTTCCAGAAGATACCTACAAAAAATTGCTTGCGGATGGCAGGATTATCTTTGGCAATGACGAGACCAAGTTAATCGAGCTGAAGGTTTACGCGCACGAATACGAGGCCAAGCTCCCCAGTGTCATTGAAATTGACGGACGTTCGGGAGCCAATGACCTTACCAATCTTTTCGGCGAAGCCCAGAAATTCAAGAACCCGAAGGCCTCCGCGCTCCTCCAGGAGTTGTTGCCCTATGCGGTGGGAAAAGGTGATCTTATCGCGGATTTTTTTGCCGGTAGTGGCACCACCGCCCATGCGCTGATGCGGCTCAACCAGAAAGCCCTGCTTGGCTTGCGCTGGCTGATTGTTGAGGCCAGCCAGAATCTTGAGACGATCGTCATCCCCCGCGTTAAGAAAGCGGCATTTTCCACAGAATGGCTGAAAGGGAAGCCCATCGGTGCCGAGGGTCCAGGTACCTTCGTGCGGGTTCAAGCCCTAGAGCAGTACGAGGATACTCTGGAAAATCTCGATTTCGAACCCGTCGCCGGTGACCCCAGCGAAATTCTGTTTGAGAACCCCGCCTTTGCCTTGCGCTATCGCCTCAACCATCTGTCGCACGATCTTTATAGCGGACTCGCCCGGTTCACGACGCCCTTCGGCTACCGACTTAAACGCGCCGCGATGGGTGTTGAGGTCAAGTCCTGTGCGGTGGACCTTATCGAGAGCCTTGCCTACCTGCTGGGCATGGATATCAATCGTCTCTACCGGGAAAGTCACGGCATAGTGATGCTGGGACATAACCGGCGCGGCCAAACCCTCGCCCTCTTTTTCCGTGATGACATCAACCCGGCAACGGCCGCCTGGCTAGTCGAAAAGCTCGGACTGCACCCCGCCGACCGGGTCTTCACCAACGACCCGGCCAGCCTGGATTTCGAGGGTTCCGAACAGCTTGAGGCCATCGAGGCCATTTTCGCACGCCAATTCGTGAGGAGTTGAGGATGCCGACGATCAGTATCTTCTTCGGGATCGTGATCTCGATGTATTTCAGGGACACCCAGCGTCATCACTTACCCCATATCCACGCTCGCTATCAAAACTTCAAAGCGGTTTTCGCCATCGAGGATGGTCGGATTCTGGATGGCGACTTCCCCCTCAATAAAACCAAACTGGTTCAAGCCCAATGCCATTAACTTAAGCCTCAGCGGCAGCGCTTGTAGTTCCGGTGGAAGCCCTGGATCTTTGCGGGTTTCATCGGTCGCGGGAAAGACCGGTCGGGTCTGACGGCCTCAACGGTCATCGCCATGG
>JBATOB010000008.1:0-2585 GCA_049290655.1 Chromatiaceae bacterium
GCTGCCCTGGCTGTGGCCCGAGCGGCGCGGGCAGGCGGAGGAAACCCTTGAAGGCCAGCGCCTGACCCTGCTCCATCCCCATCCGGAGCGGCTACGGGCCGCCTATCGCACCTTGCGGCCGGCCCGCCGGATCGCCGGCTGGGTCCAGCGGGGCCTGCTCTGGTTGCTGTGGACCGCCCTGGTCCTGGCCCTGATGTGGCCCCAGTGGCTCACCCCCCATACCGAGGTTAGCTCGCCGGGTTACGACCTGCTGCTGGCGGTGGATGCCTCTCATTCCATGGAGGCCCTGGATTTCAGCGCCCAGGGCTTGCCCATCAACCGCATGGCCGTGGTCAAGGGCGTCATGGGGCGCTTCATCGATGGGCGCGAGGGCGATCGCGTCGGCCTCATCGTCTTCGGTAGCCAGGCCTTCGTGCTCTCGCCCCTGACCCTGGATCGGCACGCCACTCGCCAATTGCTCGACGGCGTGGAGGCCAACATCGCCGGGCCCGGCACGGCCTTGGGCGATGCCATCGCCCTGGGCGCCAAGAAGTTGCGGGAGCGCCCGGAGGGTTCGCGCGTCATGATTCTGATCGCCGATGGCGACAACTCCGCTGGCGGCTTCACGCCTCTGGAGGCGGCCACCCTGGCCCGGGCACTGGGCGTGCGCATCCACGTCATTGGCGTCGGCAGCGAGGACCAGCGCATCCCCATCCCCGAAGAGGGCGCGATCAAATATCGCGAGGACTTGGGCATGGACGAGGACACCTTGCGGGACATCGCGGACGCCACTGGCGGCGCCTACTTCCGCGCCACCGATGCCCGCGCCCTGGAGGAGATTTCGCGGCGTATCGATGACCTCGAGAAGACCGAGGCCGAGGCCCGCACCGCCTACCTGCCAGACCCCCTCTACCGCTGGCCCCAGGGGCTGGCCCTGCTCGCCTTGCTCGGCCTGGGGCTCTTCCCCGAGGGGCGCAAGCGTTTCGCCCGGAGGGTTTCGAGTGACTGAGGCCGGCTTCCACTTCGCCCAGCCTCTCTGGTTCTGGGTCTTGCTGATCCCCTTCCCGGTGGCCCTCTGGCTATGGCGCAGCGCCGCGCGCGCCGCGCGCGGGCCCGTGCATCGCTACGCCGATCCGCACCTGCTGCCCCACCTCACCGGCACCCGGGAACTCAGGACCCGCGAGCGCTGGGGCCGCTTCCTGCTCTGGTCCCTACTCTGGTCCCTGCTGGTGATGGCCATGGCCGGGCCGCGCTGGGATTATACCGATGTCCGCCTCTTTCATCCTGGCAATAATCTTCTGATTTTATTGGATATATCTCGCTCCATGCAGGTGAGCGACACCGCCCCTAACCGGCTGGCGCGGGCGCGGCAGGAGATTCAGGACCTGATCCAGCACAATCGCCAGGTCCGCCTGGGTCTCATCGCCTTTGCCTCCGTGCCTCATGTCCTATCGCCCATCACCGAGGATACTCAGACCCTCCTCAATACCCTGCCAGCCCTGTCCACCGATCTGACCCAACTCCAGGGCAGCCGTCTCCTCGGTGCCCTCGACCGGGCCGAGACCCTGCTCGAAGGTCTGTCCGAGGGCAGTGCCCGTGCCATCCTGCTCATCAGCGATGGCGACTTCGACGAGCCGGGGCTGGAGGAACGGGTGCGCGACCTGGCGGCCGCGGGTATTCACCTGCACGCCCTGGGGATCGGCAGCGAGGATGGTGGTCCCGTGCCCGGTCGCGGCGGTGGCTGGCTGGCCGATCGCGGTGGCCAGGCCATCGTCTCTCGCCTCGACGAAAAGCGACTGGAGGGGCTCGCCGAGGCCGGTGGGGGCCTCTATCTTCGGGCCGATTACCGCGAGGACGACACCCTCGCCTTGCTCAAGGCCGCCGCCGTCGCCCGGCTGCCCGCGGAGGCCAGCGAGGAGCGGACGCGGGTCTGGAACGAGCGCTTTTATCTGCCCCTGCTGCTGGTCATAGTCCTGCTGCTCCCCCGTTTCCGGGGGCGCGGTGGCTGGAGGCGCAAGTCGTGAAGGGCATGAATCTTTGGCTGGTGTCCCTGGCCCTGGCCTCGTCAGCCCAGGCCGGCTGGTTTGATAACCCGGAGCAGGAGGCCGAGGCACGGTTCAAGCAGGGCGATTATGCCGGCGCGGCCGAGGGTTTCGCCGATCCCTACCGCCAGGGTGTCGCCCTCTACCGGGCGGGACGCCATGCCGAGGCCGCCGACGCCTTTGCCCACAACCAAAGACCCAACCGGGCGGATGATGCCGCCTACAACTTGGGTAATGCGCGCTTCCAACTTGGCGATTTCGCCGGGGCCGCCGCGGCCTACGAACAGGTTCTGGGACGCAATCCGGCGCACGCCGATGCCCAGCACAACCTGTCCCTTACCCGCTCCGTTCTCGCCCGCATCGATCAGAAAAAGTTCGAGCAGGAGAAGCGGGAGCGGGAAAAGGCCGATCGCCAGGAAGAGGAGGCGAAGGAGACCCCGGAACAGCGGCAGGACAAGCAGGAACAAAAGCAGGACAAGCAGGACAAGCAGGACAAGCAGGATAAGCAGGATAAGCAGGATAAGCAGGATAAGCAGGATAAGCAGGATAAGCAGGATAAGCAGG
>JBATOB010000009.1:0-2855 GCA_049290655.1 Chromatiaceae bacterium
GTCCTGGCCACTGGCCAGGTCATCCAGGAGGGCTTGCCACAGGGGCGCCGGGTCCAGCAGCCACCGGCCCCCCGCCGCGACCAGGCCAAAGGGATAGGCCCCGCCCTCCTCCCTCCCGGCGGCTTCCAGCGCCAGGGTCTCCAGTTCGATGGCGGCCTGGCCTTCGTAGGCGATGGCGTCACGGCAGATGCCCAGGGCGGCGGCGACGGCATCGAAGAGGCGGCCGGCGGAGCTGGTCAGGGGCGTATTGAGACCCCGGGCCATCATGGTGTCCAGGGTGGCGAGGGGCTTGGCGGCCAGGTAGCGGGTCATCTCCAGGTCCGGATAGGCGGTGGCACAGGTCTCCCAGCCCAGGCAGGTCGCGACCTGGGCATAGAGGTTGCGCCAGGGCTCGCGCATGGCCCGCGTCCCCCCCGGCATGGGCACGGGACGCAAATGGCCGAGGCGCTCCCACCCCCGGTAATCGGCGAGGAGGAATTCCCCGCCCCAGACGCTGCCGTCCTCGCCCCAGCCCAGGCCATCGAAGGCGAGGCCCAGGACCTTACCACCATCCAGCGGCCAGCCCGCATCCGCCATCACGCTGGCCAGGTGCGCGAAGTGATGCTGGACCGCGATGACCTCGATCCCGCGCTCGGCCGCCAGGGCGCGGCCCACCCAGGTCGAGCGGTAATCCGGGTGCCGGTCCAGGGCGATGGCCACGGGCTCATGCTGAAAGAGTTGCCGGTAAAGGTCGAGGGTCCGCTCGAACTCGTCGGCGGTGCGGGCATCCTCCAGATCGCCCAGGTGCTGGGACAGGATGGCCTGGCCAGGGCGCAGCAGACAGAGGGTATTCTTGAGCTCGCCCCCCATCGCCAGGATGGGCGGCGCGGCCTCGAAGCCGGGTGGCAGGGGGATGGGCGCCGGGGCCAGGCCCCGTGCCCGCCGCAGCGGTCGGGGCGCCCCATCCATGACCCGCATCACCGAATCGTCCACCCGATTGAGGATGTCGCGGTCGTGGAGCAGGAGCACATCCGCCAGCCCCGCCAGGCGCTGGCGGGCCTCGTCATTGGCGATGCACTGGGGCTCCTCGCTGCGGTTGCCGCTGGTCATGACCAGGGGCCGATCCCAATCCTGGAGCAGGAGGCGGTGCAGAGGGCTGTAGGGGAGCATGAAACCGAGGGTGGTCTGGCCTGGGGCTACCTCGGGCGCTATGAGGGCCGCCACATCCGACGCCCTTAAGCCCGTCGCCTCGGCCACGGGCGCGTCATGGCCATACCCAACACGCAGGATTCTTAGGTTTCCCGGGCCGGGGGATGGCTGGCGGGGGACGCAGTGAATACCTCTCGGCAGGCTTGGCGACAGCATCCCTGCTGTCGACACCCCCGCCAACCGCCACCCGGCCCTCCCGCCATCCGCCGTAGAGGCACCGCTATTATCTGGGTCCCTACCAGGGGTCCCAACCCTGTCTGCCTGTGGGGCTGGATTCCTGGCCTCCAGCAGCACCACCGGCGCCGCGGGGCTTGCCAACAGGTGGGCCTCGGCCTCGGCCAGGTGGGCGAAGCGGCGGATGACCTCCAGGTCGCGCGCCATGAGGGCGAAGGGCTTGCGATAGCGACCTTTGCGCTGGCGCAGCGCGGCGACGGCCCGGGCGTTGCCAGCGTCGCAGGCCAGGTGAAAGCCGCCAATGCCCTTGATGGCCAGGACCTTACCTTGGGCTAGGAGCCGGCTGGCGGCGGCCACGGCGTCCTGGGCGCCGAAGGTGGCGGGGTCCAGCCGTGCAAAGGGGGAAACTCCAGCATCGAAAGGGTCGCGCTGGGCGCAATGGAGGTCCGTGCCAATAGGTGGGGCAGATGGCTCGGCCACCCCGGTCGATAAAGGTCCCCTGTCTGGCTCGGCAAGCCCCTCGGTGCCCTCCAGCCACACCCTGGGTCCGCACACCGGACAGGCAATGGGCTGGGCATGAAAGCGCCGATCCGTCGGGTCCTCGTACTCCCGCCGGCAGTCTGGGCAGAGGAGGAAGGCCGCCATGCTGGTGTTGGCGCGGTCGTAGGGGATGGCGCGGACGATGCTCAGGCGCGGCCCGCAATGGGTGCAGTTGGCGAAGGGGTAGCGATAACGTCGGTCCGCCGGGTCCGCGATCTCGGCGGCGCAGGCGGAACAGGTGGCGGCATCCGCCACCACCCCGGTAGCAATGGGTCCAGCATCGCTGGCCAGGATGTGAAAGCCGTCCCCGGCCAACGGCTCGGTCAAGGGTACCCGTTCCACGGCATCGATGCGGGCCAGGACGGGACATTCCGCCACCAGTCGGTGGCAAAAGACATCCAGCCCGGCCTGGCGCGCCTGGACGCGGATCAGCACCCCCTCGCCGTCATTGCGCACATCCCCCGCCAGGCCCAACTCCCGCGCCAGCCGCCAGACGTTAGGCCGGAAGCCAACACCCTGCACCAGGCCGCGCACACGGATGCGCTCGGCCACCAGGCATTGACGGTCATCGGCCATACGGAATCCTCCCGCCACGGGGGGCGTCGGCTTTTTGCCTAGTTGCTCCAGGCGCGACGACTAAACCCGAGGGATGCCGTGTCAGAGCACGTCGCCCCTTCGTATCCCCGCCCAAGGGGCCAGATTCGAACATTTCTCCATGACCGAAGCCAGCGGAAGGCAATCGAGCCTGGCCCCCGCCGGACTGCCATAGGGTTCACCCGAGGGCTTAGCCCGCGGGGGCTTACTACCAGCCGGGCGCGCTCTCGACCGTGCCAGCGGCGATAGCGCGCTGGAGTTGCGCGTGATCGCGCTCGTTCTGGTCGGCATACCGGCGCGCGAAGTCGCGAAGGGCGGTGACGAACTGGGAGCCCTGGCCGAGGTAGGCGCTGATAGCC
>JBATOB010000010.1:0-7021 GCA_049290655.1 Chromatiaceae bacterium
TGGCTCCGGAATCAACTTGACGGCCTCGGACCGGAACGCCAGTGAGTAACTGGGCTTTTTCAACAGGGGCTACCGCTGCTCGGTAGGTGACCAAGCGGAGGTGGCCGCTGAGGTCAGGCTACCTCAATCTGAGAGAGATCGAAGCCGCGGACCTGCCCCAACCCGGTTTCAGACCATCTTGCGCAAGGCGTATTCCAAGATGCCCTCGGCGCCGGCCACCCGCAGGCGGGGCACCAGGTCGCGGACGATCCTGGCGTCCACGACGGTCTCGACCGCCAGCCAGGAGCGATCGTAAAGATGGCTGACGGTGGGGGCATGGAGGCTGGGCAGCAGACCCACGACGCGATCCAGGTCCTCGGCCTTGACGTTGAGCTTGAGGGCGACCTTATGGCGCGCGGCCAGGGCGGCCTGGAGCATGAGGGCAATCTGGTCGATCTTAGCCCGCTTCCAGGGGTCTTGGCGGGCCTGGGGGTTGGCGATAAGGCGGGTCTCGGTGACCAGCAGCTCCTCGACGATGCGCAGGCCATGGGCGCGGATGGTGCTGCCGGTCTCGGTGATCTCGACCACGGCGTCCACCAGGCCCTCCACCACCTTCGCCTCGGTGGCGCCCCAGGAGAACTCCACGCTGGCCTCGATGCCGCGCTCCGCCAGGTAGCGCTTGGTGAAGCCCAAGAGTTCGGTGGCGATCTTCTTGCCCTGGAGGTCGGCGACCGAGTTGATCGGCGAATCCTTGGGCACCACCAGCACCCAGCGGCTGGGCTGCTCCGAGCTCTTGGAGTAGGTGAGGGCGCAGATCTCCTCGACCTCGGCCTGGGTCTCCAGGATCCAGTCCAGGCCGGTCAGGCCCAGGTCCAGGGTGCCGCTGGCGACGTAGGGCGCCATCTCCTGGGCCCGCACCAGGACACAGGACAAATCGGGATCGTCCACGGCGGGGTAATAGTTGCGATAGTTGGGGCTGATCTTCCAACCGGCCTGTTCGAAAAGGGCCAGGGTGGATTGTTCGAGGCTGCCCTTGGGCAAGCCGAGGCGAAGAGGTGTCATGATGGGATTGACTTCAGGGTTAAGCGCCTGGGAGTGGCGGGATGCGCAATTCTACCCCCTGAAACGATCTTTTAGCCTCAAAACACCTGTTGAGCGTCAAACACGGGGCCATCCACGCATACCCGCTTCATGGCCGGCCCCGCGGTTGTCCTGACCTCCACCGTGCAGCCGGCGCAGCCGCCGACGCCGCAGGCCATGAATTCCTCCAGGGAGACCTGGCAGGGCAGCGCGAATTCCCGCGCCAGGGCGGCGACCGCCGCCAGCATGGGGTGGGGACCGCAGGCGAAGACTTCGACCTCGCCCAAGATGCTGGCGTCCAGGGTCTGGAGCCAGGCGCAGGCCAGGTCGGTGACATAGCCCTGGAAGCAGCCGGCATAGCCCTGGAGGCTGGCCAGGCGGCTGGGGATACCCCAGTCGTCGAGCAGGGGCATGGCGGCGATGACCTCCGCCGGCAGGCCGGGGACCAGAAACTGGGAGGGCCGCGCCGAGAAGGGGAAGGGCACCTCGGAGCCGAGAATGACCAGGGGCTTACAGGCCGCCTCCCGGCGCAGGGCGTCGGCCAGGAAGATCATGGGCGGCATGCCCACGCCACCACCGATGAGCAGGGGCCGGGGGCGCTCGGCATGGAACTGGAAGGGGTTGCCGATGGGCCCGATGGAGCTGACGACATCCCCCGGGCGGCGCCGGGCCAGGAGCCGGGTGCCCTCCCCTACCGCCTTGTAGAGGATCTCGATCCAGCCCGCCCGGGGGTCGACGCGCATCAGGGAGATGGGCCGGCGCAGCGGCAGGGCCGGGTCGCAGGTGAGGTGGACGAACTGGCCGGGCTTGGCACGTTGGGCGCACTCCGGGGACCCGAGGCGCATCAGGTACTGGTCGCCGGCGAAGGCTTCCTGGCCGAGGACCTCGGCGTCCTCGACGAAGAGGGTGCCGCGATGGGAGGCTTCGCTCATCTTGGGCTCTTAGGGATTAGGGGTGCTGAAGAGGGGACAGGAATAGGCCGGGTCCGGCTACCACCCAGGACCAGGAGTCCGGGTGGGTGACGGGGCGGAGGCAAGCCAGGCGTGCCTTGCATGGCCACCCGCCTAGGGCCGAAGCTCGTGGACGATGCGGCCGCCGAGCAGGGTCCAGGTCACGCGCCCCGTCAGCAGGGAGCCCCGGAAGGGGGTGTTGTGGCCTTGACTGCGCCAGGTCTCGGGGCCGATCCGCCACTGGGCCTCGGGGTCGAAGACGCAGACGTCCGCCATCTGGCCGCTGGCCAGGTTGCCCAGGGGCAGATCGAGGATGGCGGCGGGGCCGCTGGTGAGACGGGCGATGGCCGAGGGCAGATCCAGCACCTCTTGGGCGACCAGGCGCAGCATCAGCGGCAGCAGAGTCTCCAGGGCCGCCATGCCGGAGGCGGTGCTGGGGAAGGGCGCCAGTTTGGCGTCGGCCTCGTGGGGCTGGTGATCGGAACAGACGGCGCTGACCAGGCCGGCGCGCACGGCGTCGCGCAGGGCGTCGCGGTCGGCAAGCGTGCGCAGGGGCGGGTGCAGGTGGCACTGACTGTTGAACCCTTCCAGATCCGCCTCGGTGAGGATGAGCTGATGGGCGCTGACGTCGGCGGTGACGGCCAGGCCGCGGCAGTGGGCGTCGGCCAACATCTCCAGGGAGCGGGCACAGGAGAGGCCACGCAGGTGGACGCGGGCGCCGGTCTGCTCGGCGAGGGCCAGGTCGCGGGCCAGAGCCACCGTCTCCGCCGCCTCGGGGATACCGGGCAGGCCGAGGCGGGTGGCGACGCGGCCCTCATGGGCGCAGCCGTGGGCGCGCAACTGGGGGTCCTCGGAGCGCAGAAAAACCGTGAGCCCGAAGGTGGCCGCGTATTCCAGGGCGCGGCGTAGCACCAGGGTGTTGAGGATGGGGCGGTCGGCCTGGCTCATGACGGCGCAGCCGGCCTGGCGCAGGGCGGCCATCTCGCTGAGCTGCTCCCCCGCCAAGCCCTGGGTGAGGGCGCCGGCGGGGATGACCCGCGCCCAGCCAACCTGCTTGGCGGTGCGGGTGATGAGCTGGGCCACCGCCGGGGTGTCGATCACCGGCCAGGTATCCGGCGGACAGCAGAGACTGGTAATGCCCCCCGCCGCCGCCGCCACCGTCTCGCTGGCGATGGTGCCCTTGTGCTCCTCGCCCGGCTCCCGCAGGCGGGCGCAGAGGTCGATAAGGCCTGGGCAGAGGATCTGGCCCCGGGCATCCAGGACCTGGTCCGGCTGGAAGCCCGCCGGGGCCGTGCCCACCGCCAGCACTCGTCCCTCGGCCAGGTGCAGGTCCAGGAGGCCGTCGATACCGTTGGCGGGATCGATGAGCCGGCCGTGACGGATGCTGAGGCGAGAGACTTCAGTCATGGGCTGCGACCTGTCCGCGCTGATTCTGGGTGCCGATGCACAGGGCCATGACCGCCATGCGCACGGCAATGCCGTTGCTGACCTGCTCCAGGATCACGGAGCGCGGCCCGTCGGCGACCTGAGAGTCCATCTCCACCCCGCGATTGATGGGCCCGGGGTGCATGACGATGGCATCCGGCTTGGCGGTGGCCAGGCGCTCCTCGGTGAGGCCGAAGAGTTGAAAATATTCGTGCTCGCTCGGCAGCATGGCCCCGCGCATGCGCTCGCGCTGCAGGCGCAGCATGATGACGACATCGGCGTCCCGCACCCCCTCCCGCAGGTCATGAAAGACACGGGCGCCCAAGGACTCGGGCGCCGCCGGCAGCAGGGTGCGCGGGGCTATGATGCGCACCTCGCCGGCACCCAGGGTCTTGAGGGCCGCCAATTGGGAGCGCGCCACCCGCGAATGGAGAATGTCGCCGACGATAGCCACCCGCAGCTTGGCGAAATCGCCCTTGTGGTGGCGGATGGTGAACATGTCCAGCATGCCCTGGGTGGGGTGGGAGTGGCGCCCGTCGCCGGCATTGATGACGCTCACCCCCGCCGCTGCGTGCTGGGCGATAAAGTGGGCGGCGCCGCTCTCGGCGTGGCGCACCACGAACATATCCACGTGCATGGCCTCCAGGTTGCGCAGGGTGTCGAGCAGGGTCTCGCCCTTGGTGGTGGAGGAGGCGGCAATGTTGAGGGTGAGGACGTCGGCGGAGAGGCGCTTGGCGGCCAGCTCGAAGGTGGTGCGGGTGCGGGTGCTGGTCTCGAAGAAGAGGTTGGCGACCGTCTTGCCCCGGCACAGGGGCACCTTCTTCACGGCCTGGCGGGCCACGCCCAGGAAGCCCTCGGTCTTATCGAGGATCTTGACCAGGAGTTCCCGGCTCAGACCCTCAAGGGTCAGGAAGTGCTTGAGGTGCCCCTGATCGTCAAGCTGGATGTTGGTAGCGGACATGGCGGGTGACGACTCGGTCAGGATCGGGGATCGAACTGGCAACGGTTGGCGGCTTGAATCAAGGGTGCTGGGTGCGCTGGCTCAGGACCAGCGCCAGGGGCTCGGGACCGGTGAGCTTGACCTGCAGGGCGGCGTCCCGGTCCAGCTCCCGCTTGAGATCCAGGCCCGTGGCATCCGCCGCGATGGGGAGTTCCCGCCCGCCGCGCCGCACCAGCACCGCCAGCATGACGGAGGCGGGTCGGCCATAGTCGAAGAGGATATCCAGGGCGGCGCGAATGGTACGGCCTGTCTGGAGGACGTCGTCCACCAGGATGATATGGCGGTCGTTCACCTCCACCGGCAGATCCGAAGGTCGCACCTGGGGGTGCAGGCCAATGCGGCTGAAGTCATCGCGATAATAGGAGATGTCCAGCACCCCCAAGGGCTCGGGCAGGTACAGGGCGGCATGCAGCCGCTCGGCAATCCAGACGCCGCCGGTATGGATGCCGACCATGAGGGGGTCCAGGATGCCACGCCGGGTCAGCTTGGTCCGAAGGCTAGCGCTCATGCGGCCAATGGCCGCCTCGATGTCCGCGGCGGAGGCGACGATTTCAGTGGGCTTCACTCAGCCAGGTCTCCAGCAGCAGTTTCGCGGCCATGGCGTCCACCACCTCGCGGGAGGTGGCCTTGCGCCCGAGGATGCGGCGCGCCTCCAGAGTGGTGAGACGTTCGTCCACCAGGTACACCGGCAGGCCAAAACGCCCCTCGATCTGGCGGGCGAAGCGCCGGGCCAGGGGGGTGATCTCGGTCTCGGTGTCATCCATGTTGAAGGGCAGACCCACCACGGCGGCATCTGGCCGCCATTCGCGCATCAGGGCCTCGATGCGCGGCCAGTCGGGCCGGTCGTCGCGGCAGCGCAGGGTGGTGAGGGGGGCGGCGGTGGCGGTTACCTGCTGGCCGACGGCCACGCCGATCTTGCGGGGGCCGTAATCAAAGCCAAGGAGAGTGCCGGTGCCCATTCAGGCGTGCCCCACCTCGGCGCTCATCAGGTTCAGGTCCACCCCCAGCAGGGCCGCCGCCGCCTGCCAGCGCCGCCCGGCGGGGACCCGGAACAGGATGTCGCCGTCCACCGGTCCGCTCAGCCAGGCGTTGGTGCCCATCTCCTGCTCCAGTTGGCCGCCGCCCCAGCCGGCATAGCCGAGGGCGATGAGACGCGAAGCCGGGCCCCGGCCGGCGGCGATGGCCTCCAGCACGTCCCGGGAGGTGGTGACGCAGAGATTGGGGGCCAGGTTGAGGGTGGCGTCGTAGGTCTCGCCCTCGCTGTGCAGGACAAAACCGCGATCCGTCTGTACCGGACCGCCCAGGTAGATGGGCTGGTCACGCACCCCCGGGTCCAGGACCTCGATGTCCAGTTGTTCCAGGATCTCCCCCAGGCGAATCTCCAGGGGGCGGTTGATGACGATGCCCATGGCGCCTTGGTCGGTGTGCTCGCACACATAGGTCACGGTGCGCGAGAAATTCGGATCCCGCAGCCCCGGCATAGCGATAAGGAACTGGTTAGCGAGAGTGGATGCGTATGGCATGGGCATAGTATCCGGCCCTCACCCGCCCGAGGCAAGAAGATTGCTGGGGGATGCCTGGCCACCTTATAGGCCACATGGCCTGGAGGGTGGGCCTGGCGTTAACGGCGGCATCCTGCTTCGGTCGCCCCCCCCACGGGCATGGCGGTATCGCCACGGAACCTCCCCGACCTCCTCCACCATCCTTGTTCCCGATCCAGATCGTTCGCTTGATACCTTCCCCCTCCGCCCCCTATAGTTTCGGCAACATCATGTTTTTTTGTAATTTTCACGAAAACTCGGCAACTATCGACATATCGAGGCAAATTTACCCGGATATTGGTGGATGTTGCCGTTATCAGAGAGCATTTTCCCTTTCCGTGCTCGCGCCCGTTTCGACAAAACCTCGCCGCCAGTCATCACATGAGCCCTCTCTGCTTACGCACCCTCAAAGCCGGTATTACCTACTTCTCCTCGGCGTTTGGCGCGGGCTTCGTCATGGGCGCGATACGCGTGCCTTTCCTGGTGCCACGCCTCGGCGAACGCCTAGCGGAACTCATCGAAATGCCGATCATGTTCGTCGTCATCTTCTTGACGGCCTGCTTCATCACGCAACGATTCGCCTTGCCGGCAACCGCCTTGGTTCGTCTGAACACTGGCATTATCGCCCTGGCTTTGCTGCTTGCGGCCGAACTCTTGCTCGCCGTGGCCCCCCAGGATCGGTCTCTTGGCGAATATGTCAGTAGCCGGGACCCCATCTCCGGTTCGGTCTATCTGGCAATGCTCGCGCTGTTTACAGCGATGCCCTTTGTGGCTCTTATTGCATTTCAGTCAGCCGATATCCGATTGATATTATGAATAATTAGAGTATTCTAACGAGGTGATTCGTGGATTTTCAGGCTGATCAATGAGCCGATGATATCTCTAACCTGTAGCATCCCGGACGATCATACAGAAAGAAGGCGGTTTCCGTTATTCCTTGCCCGTGAGGTTTTGAGGGACTTGCCGCCGAGCAGACGGTGGCGCGCGCCTCAATCCGTCACTCCTTGGAGGAGAAAAGCCGACATGTTGATCGCCCTGCAACCGTG
>JBATOB010000011.1:0-8400 GCA_049290655.1 Chromatiaceae bacterium
GCCTAGGGCGGAGGGCAGGCGGCTGTCCTCGTCGAACAGGATCTCCGCCGGGGCCAGGCGGCCGAGCTCGCCGCGCAGGGCCTCGGCGCCGGTCACCTCCATGACGGCGAAACGGCCGCTGGAGACCTCGATCCAGGCCAGGCCATAGCGGCCGTCCTGTTCCGCCACGGCCGCCAGCAGGTTTTCCCGCCGCTCCTCCAGCAGGGCCTCGTCGCTCAGGGTGCCCGGGGTGATGATGCGTGCCACCCGACGTTCTACCGGCCCCTTGGACTTGGCGGGGTCGCCCATCTGTTCGCAGAGGGCTACCGCGACCCCTTGGCGCACCAGCTTGGCCAGATAGCCCTCCACCGCGTGATAGGGCACTCCCGCCATGGGGATGGGCGCTCCACTGGAATGGCCGCGCTTGGTCAAGGTGATGTCCAGCAGTCGCGCCGCCCGCTCAGCGTCCTCGTAGAAGAGTTCGTAGAAGTCACCCATGCGGTAAAAGAGCAGCTTGTCCGGGTGCTCCGCCTTGATGCGCAGGTATTGCTGCATCACCGGGGTATGCTTAGGGGCGGCTGAGTCCGGGGCTAGGTCCATGGCGGCATCGGGGTCTGGCGCGGTATTTTTTGTCGTCAAGGGGGATAAACCGGAAAGAGGCTGGTGGGGGACGCCGCCAGCGGTTGTGGGCTTAGGCCTATTGAAACACAGTGTGGCGCCCCCCGTGGGTGCTGGGGGTCTTGGCGACGGGATCTGGGAGCGAACCCGATCCGCGGGCGGCCAAATCGCGGGCAAAAAAAAGCGCGACGGGGGCGTCGCGCTCAAGGTTTTTACCACCAAAGGAGGATGGAGGAGTGCCTGAACCACCATAAAGCGCTTCAGAACATCACCAGTTTCTTATATAGCGATGGGGTTGTCAAGCCTGATTTTATTATCGGGGGTGCCATGAGGGCCGGCAGGGAGTCCTGGCGGCGGGGATGATGGCCTCCGAAGGAGAATGGCGCCAACCCTTTCCAAGGGATTGCCTTGGCCGTTAGGATGGCCTGGTTTGGTCATTGAATAGCCTGCGCCAGGTGGGGCCCGTGCTCTAGGCCAGGCCGGGGCTGCCGGCCTAAAGGGTCTTGATGAACACCTTTGAATTACGTCGATAGTTGTAGAGGGCCTGCTTGGCCATCGGCAGGTCGGCCAGGCGGGCGGGTTCGAAGCCGCGCTCGCGGAACCAGTGGGCGGTTTGGGTGGTGAGGACGAAGAGGCGGCTGATGCCGCGCTGGCGGGCCAGGTCCTCCATGCGCTCCAGGAGCAGGGCGCCCCGGCCGCGATTGCGGTATTCCGGGTTGACGGCCAGGCAGGCGAGTTCGGCCATGCCCTCCGCCGGGTAGCCGTAGAAGGCGGCGCAGGCGCTGGCCAGGCCGTCGCGTTCCATCAGAAAGAAGCGGTCGATCTCGGTCTCCAGGCGCTCGCGGGAGCGGCGCACCAAGGCGCCGGATTCCTCCAGGGGCCGCAGCAGTTCGAGTATGCCGGCGACATCGTCGATGCGGGCCGGGCGCAACTCCTCGAAGGGGAGGTCGGTGATCAGGGTGCCCACGCCGTCGCGGGTGAAGAGCTCGCGGAGCAGGGCGCCATCCAGACGGCGCGAGACCAGATGGACGCGCTTGACCCCCTGGATGCAGGCGTCGGCGCCGGCGCGCAGGGCCTGGGCCAGATCCCCCGCGAGACGGGTATCGGTCTCCAGCAGCCCCGCCACCTCCCGGCTGAGGACATTGGAGACGAGTTGGCCACTGGCATCGGTCAGGCCCTCCTCCTCCAGCAGAAAGATCAGCTTGTCGGCCTGGAGGGCAATGGCCGCCGAGCGGGCCACGTCCGCCGCGCTTAGGTTGAAGACCTCCCCCGTGGGGGAATAGCCGATGGGCGGCATCAAGGCCACGGCACCGTCGTTCAGCCGTTGCTGGAGGGCGTCGCGGTCGATGCGGCGCACCACCCCGGTGTGCAGATAATCGACCCCATCCAGGACCCCCAGGGGTTTGGCGGTGACGAAGTTGCCGGAGGCGACGGGGATGCGCACCCCGGCCATGGGGGAGTTGGCCAGGCCCTGGGAGAAGAGGGCCTCGATCTCCACCCGCAGGCTGCCCGCGGCCTCCTTGACGCTGACCAGGGCCTCGGCGTCGGTGACGCGCAGGCCCTTGACATAGCGAAAGCCAGCGCCGCGTCGCGCCAGGCTGGCCTGGATCTGCGGTCGGGCGCCATGGACCAGGACCAGGCGAATACCCAGGCCATGGAGGGTGGCCAGGTCGTGTACCAGGTCGCGAAAACCCTTGTCCGCCACCGCCTCGCCTCCAAAGACGATGACGAAGGTGCGCCCGCGATGGGCGTGGACATAGGGGGTGGCGTGGCGGAACCAGCGCACGAAGCCATCGGCGGCGGGCTCCGCATCCGGACCCCGGGGCGGGGCGTTCAGGGGGTGGGTAGGAGCAGTCATTCGATGCCCAGCTTGGCCAAACGATAGCGCAAAGCCCGCGGGCTCATGCCGAGCTGTCGGGCGGCGGCGGTGCGGTTCCAGCGGTTTTCCTCCAGGGCGCGCAGGATGAACTGGCGCTGGATCTCACCCACGGAGTCTTCCAGGGTGACCTCCGCCGCCATCGCCTCCAGCCGATCGACGGTGACGGGCGCCTCATAGGACGGCGTCGTGGGAAGATAGATGTCCGTCGTCTCCAGGGTATCGCCCTCCGCCAGGGCCAGGGCGCGCTCCAGCACATTCTCCAGTTCCCGGACGTTGCCGGGGAAGGCATAACGGGCGAGGGCGGCGAGGGCCGATGCCGACAATCGCGGCACCGCCGTGCCGTTCTGGCGGGCGATACGGGCGAGGAAGTGTTCCGCTAGAATCGGGACGTCGCCGTCGCGCTCGCGCAGCGGCGGCAGGTGCAGCTCGATGACGTTGATACGATAGAAAAGGTCCTGGCGGAAACGGCTGCCGACAACCTCGGCGGCCAGGTCGCGATGGGTGGCGCTGATCAGGCGCACATCGATAGGGACCTCCCGTTGCCCCCCTACGGGTCGCGCCTTCTTTTCCTGGAGTACCCGCAGCAGCTTGACCTGGGCCGGCAAGGGCAGTTCGGCCACTTCGTCGAGGAAAAGGGTGCCGCCATCCGCGGCCTTAAAGAGGCCGGGGTTGTCGGCGATGGCGCCGGTGAAGGCGCCCTTGCGGTGGCCGAAGAGTTCGCTCTCCACCAGCTCCGGGGGGATGGCGCCACAATTGACCGGTACGAAGGGAGCGCCAGCGCGTGGTCCCAGGAGGTGAATCAGGCGCGCGGCCAGTTCCTTGCCGGTGCCACTCTCGCCGCTGACATAGACGGGGGCCTGGTTGCGCGCCAGTTTGGTGATCAGGCGGCGTAATTCGACCATGGTGGGGGATTCGCCCAGCAACGCCGGACGGTCCTGGGTCACCCCCCGCTCGGCCACGGGTGCCCTCAGCCTCAGGGCCGCTTCCAACAGCCGGCGCAGGACCTGCAGGTCCACCGGCTTGGAGACGAAATCGAAGGCGCCGGCCTTCATGGCCGCGACGGCGCTGTCCATGCTGCCATGGGCCGTGATCATGGCCACCGGCATTTGGGGGAACTGGCTGGCGATCTGGCGCACCAGGTCAATGCCGTTACCATCGGGCAGCCGCATGTCGGTCAGGCAGAGGTCGAAGGTCTCGGTCGCCAGGAAGCGCCGCGCCGCCGCCAGATCCGGCGCCGCGCGGCAGTCGATCCCCATGCGCGACAGGGTGATGCGCAGGAGTTCCAGAATGTCCTGTTCATCATCGACGACGAGGGCGCGGGCTGGGATCATGGGTGGGTCAATGGGCAATCACCGTGGAAATTACCTCCTATTATGCGGCCTTGCGCCCGCCCCTGACGAGAGGGAAGGCGCGGGTCGCCCAGGCCCCTGCGGTCGCCGGGGGCATTAGGTCACCGGTGGGAAACTCAGATGGAAGCCGTTGCCTCCCCCAGGGAGCACCCGGTATTCCAGGGTGATGCCGTTGTTGGCGGCGAGTTCCAGGGCGATGTAAAGACCGAGCCCGGTGCCGCTGGCGCTGGTGGTAAAGAAGGGTGTGAACATCTCCCGAGCGATCTCGGGGTCTATGGGGTCCCCATCGTCGCGAATCTCGATGAAGGCCCCCGCCGTGGCCGGCAGTCGTCCGGCGCTTAGGCACAAGCGCGCCGGCTGCTCGGCGGTCCTGGCGTGTTTAATGGCGTTATCGCAGAGATTGGCGAGAATTTGATGCAGGTGTCCGACATTGACCCTGGCCGGCGGGGTATCGGTGGCGATATCGAGCTGCAAGCGTTCGTGTGGCAACTGGCGCGACTCCCGTAATTCGGCGTGGAGTTCCTTGAGCCAGAGGGCCAGGTCGAGGGTCTGGAACTCGGGCGGGTGGCCCCGGGAGAGTTGCAGAATACTCTCGACAATGCCGTCGATACGACCACTGTTGCGCTGGATGATGTTCAGAAGGCGCTGATCTTCCTCCCCGAGATCCGGGGATTCCGCCAGGAGTTGACTGGCATGCTTGACAGCGCTCAGGGGGTTGCGGATGTTGTGGGCGATGCCGGCCGTCAGGCGCCCCAGGGCCGCCAGCTTAATCTGTTGGGCCTCTAGGAGCAGGGCGCGTTTGTCTCGCAGAAATAGTAGCAGGGCGCCTTGGGGGGCATGGCTAAGCCCGAGATGGCTGACCTCGATGTCCCCCACCCCGACCCGCACGGTGAAGTTTGGCGGTTGGCCTGGCGCCAGCGCGGGGGTGGGCTGGTCGAGGGTTGTCGCCAGCCAGGTGGCCAGTTCCGGCGCGACCTTGGCCAGTGGCTTGCCCACGGGGTCCTGGGTTCCCAACAGCTCGGCGGTGGCCTGGTTGCCGAGTCGAATGCGCCGGGCCTCGTCGAGGACCAGGACCCCGGTGCTCATACCCAAAATGTCGATAAAGACTCCGGTCTGGATCAGGGTCGCCTTTTTACCCAAGCGCCAGTGGGTCAATGCCAGGCCCAGCAGGGCCAGACCCAGATAGGCGAGGACAAGGGTGATGGTCCATGAGGTCTGGTCGAAGTCTCCGGTCAGTTCTTCCAAGCTGGGGACCAAGAGGAAGAGACAAAGACTAATGGCCAGGACCAGGCGAAAGAGGCCGAACCAGGTCATGGCCCGCCAGCTCGGATAGGCCTCGATCTCCGGGCTGGGGTGCGTTTGGGGCAGGCGGGAGGGGGCGGGGATCGTCATCTCGGATGCGCTTGTTGCGCCGCGGCAATGAGGGTTGGTAATCCGCTGGGGATTGGTCGAAAATAGCTTGGGTCACTATGACGGCCTGCCGGTCTAGTCGCAAGGGTTACAACAATAGGGTAGGGCGGAGGGCGCGGTCCCGGGGTAACCGGGGCGCGGCCATCCCGACCCGACCCAACCACCAGAATCCAGGAATAGGGGCATTAGTCCATGAATTTACATGAATATCAGGCGAAAGGCCTGTTTGCGCGACACGGCATTCCGGTGCCGCGCAGCCTGACGGTCGCCCTGGCCAGCGAGGCGCGGGCGGCGACCGATCAGTTGGGCGGTGAGCGTTGGGTGGTCAAGGCCCAGGTCCACTCCGGGGCGCGGGGCAAGGCGGGCGGCGTGGTGCTGACCGAGAGTATCGAGCAGGTGGAACGGGAAACCGAGCGTCTCGTCGGCACTCGGCTTAAGACCCACCAGACGGGCCCCGAGGGCCTGCCCATCGGCCAGGTCCTGATCGAGACCCCTACCGACAGCGTGCGCGAGCTGTATCTCGGCGCCCTGGTGGATCGCGAGGCCAAGCGCGTCGTCATCATGGCCTCGGCGGACGGCGGCATGGCCATCGAGGAGGTGGCGGCTAAGACTCCGGAGCGCATCCTGACCACCCATGTCCATCCGGCGGTCGGCCTCATGGGCTGGCAGAGCCGCAAGATCGGCTTTGGCCTGGGTCTGGAGCCGGATCAGGTCAAGGCCCTGGGCAAGGTGATGCAGGGCCTCTATCGCCTCTTCATCGATTGCGATGCCAGCCTGGTGGAGATTAACCCCCTGGTGGTGACCCCGGTCGGCGCTCTCATGGCCCTGGACGCCAAGCTCAACCTGGATGACAACGCCCTCTACCGGCATCCGGACCTGGTGGCGATGCGCGACATTAGCCAGGAGGACCCCCGCGAGGCTCTGGCCAAGGAGCATGACCTCAATTACATCAGCCTGGATGGCAACATTGGCTGCATGGTCAATGGCGCCGGCCTGGCCATGGCGACCATGGACCTGGTCCAGCTCCATGGCGGCTCGCCCGCCAACTTCCTGGATGTCGGCGGTGGCGCCACGGCGGCGCGGGTGGCCGAGGCCTTCAAGCTCATCCTCTCCGACGACAAGGTCCAGGCCGTGTTGGTCAACATCTTCGGCGGCATCGTGCGCTGCGACCTGATCGCCGAGGGCATCATCCAGGCGGTGCGGGAGGTCCAGGTCAAGGTGCCCGTGGTGGTGCGCCTGGAGGGCACCAACGTCGAGCAGGGCCTGGCCCTGTTGGCGGCCAGCGACCTGGCCATCACCACCGCCGCGAGCCTGAGCGAGGCTGCGGATAAAGTCGTCGCCGCCGCCGGCGCCCAGCACTGAGAGGGAACAAGACATGAGCGTATTGGTTGACAAACACACCCGTGTCATTTGCCAGGGCTTTACCGGCAAGCAGGGCACCTTCCACAGCGAACAGGCCATCGCCTACGGCACCAACCTGGTAGGCGGCGTCACCCCTGGCAAGGGCGGCGGCAAGCACCTCGACCGGCCCGTCTTCGACACGGTCCACGACGCCGTGCGCGAGACCGGCGCCAACGCCACCATGATCTATGTCCCGGCGGCCTTCGCCGCCGACGCCATCCTGGAGGCGGCGGACGCGGGCATCGGCGTCATCGTCTGCATTACCGAGGGCATCCCGGTTCTCGACATGCTCAAGGTCAAGGCAGCCCTGGCGGGGAGCGCCAGCGTCCTGATCGGGCCCAACTGCCCCGGCATCATCACCCCCGGCGCCTGCAAGATCGGCATCATGCCCGGCAATATTCACCAGCCGGGCCGCGTGGGCATCGTCTCCCGTTCCGGGACCCTCACCTACGAGGCGGTCTTCCAGACCACCAATGTCGGCCTGGGCCAGAGTACCTGCATTGGTATCGGTGGCGATCCCATCAACGGTATGGACTTCATTGCTTGTCTGGAGCGCTTCCAGGCCGACGACCAGACCGAGGGCGTCATCCTGGTAGGGGAGATCGGCGGCAGCGCCGAGGAGGCAGCGGCCGATTTCATCCAGGCCAAGGTGACCAAGCCCGTGGTGGCCTACATCGCCGGCGTCACCGCCCCCTCCGGCAAGCGCATGGGTCACGCCGGGGCCATCATCACCGGTGGCAAGGGCACCGCCGCCGGCAAGTTCGCCGCCCTGGAGGCGGCCGGCGTCGCCATCGTTCGCTCCCCCGCCGCCATGGGGCAACGGATGGCGGAACTCCTGGCCTGATCCCGACCGGGCCGTCCCTCACTCAATCCCAGGCAGCGGTGATGCGATCTTGTTCGCTGGCCAAGGAGGGCCGCCGGTGTCTTGGATGCGCCGGGGAAATGCCCCCGGATCAGGGTGTTCCAACAGCTACTGGTTGGCGCAGGCGATGGCTTCCCGTGCCTCCGAGAGTGGCGGTTCGCCTAACTTGATAGCCTCCGCGCCTGCCCGCCCCGGGTGTCGCCGTGACTATCGACGCCTTCCCCAGGCTTGATTAAACTGACCGCCACCCTGAAAACCCCTGGATAATCCCCATGCGCCGAGTCGTCTTCAATCAGAAAGGGGGCGTAGGCAAGTCCACCATCGCCTGCAACCTGGCCGCCATTAGCGCCGCGCGGGGTCGGCGGACCCTCCTGGTCGATCTGGACCCTCAGGCTAACGCCTCCCGTTACCTGCTGGGCGAGGCCTTGGAGGAGCAGGAGAAAACCCTGGCCGGCTTCTTCGACGATATTCTGGCCTGCCGGGTTTTTGGCGCCAAGCCCAGCGAGTATGTGGTGCCGACCCGCTTTCCTAACCTGGGCGTCATGCCCTCCGATCCCCGCCTGGAAGAACTGCAGATCAAGCTGGAATCGCGCTACAAGATGTACAAGTTGCGCGAGGCGCTCGACACCTTGAAGGATGTGGACGAGATTTTTATCGATACCCCGCCAGCCTTGAATTTTTTCACCCGCTCGGCGCTGATATCCGCCAATACCTGTTTGATTCCCTTCGATTGCGATGATTTTTCCCGCCGCGCCCTCTATGCGCTGATGGACAGCGTCCGCGAAGTCCAGGACGATCACAATCGCAACCTGCGCATCGAAGGTATCGTGGTCAACCAGTATCAGTCCCGCGCCAATTTACCGGTGCGGCTGGTCGAGGAATTGCGCGCGGAGGGCCTGCCG
>JBATOB010000012.1:0-2393 GCA_049290655.1 Chromatiaceae bacterium
TCGCGTTCACTCGACATTGAAGTCTCTCCAGCATCGTGTAGAACGGGTGATTTCGTTCTTCCATCTTCCAGAAACTCGATATGCCGCACAATAAAAATGTCTGGATATCCTATTAAATGGCTATATCGAGTTCAAGCGTGACGCTGTTTCCGATACCGAGTTCAAGCAGGCCGTGGAGCAGGCGTTCGGCAACGGCCACGCCCATAAATTCCGCGCCGAATACATCGGTGTCATCGCTGGCCAGACCCGCGCCTTTTATGACTGTTCCGACAAGTACGGCGCCCTGGAGCGCGAGGCGAACATCGTTGCCGATTTGCCGATCCAGTATGGCAAACCGGAAGAGTTCAAATACTACAAAAACGCCTTCCCCAAGCCGGACATCGGCGCGGTCACCCGCGACGACCTGATCAAGGCCATCCGCAAGTGCCATCAAACCCTCTGGGGTGGTGGCCGTCTCTCGCCGCCCATGGCCTTCGGCGAACTGACCAAGCTGATCTTTCTGAAAACCCACGACGAGAAAAAGCCGCGCACGAAGGGCCAACCCTACGAGTTCCAGATCAAAACCAACGAAACGCCGCAACGCCTCGCCACCCGTATCAAGGCCATGTACGCCATCGAGCGGCAGAAGGAGCCGGACGTCTTTAACGACGACATCAAGATCGACGACACCACCCTAAGAAACGTGGTGCTCCACCTGGAGGGCGTCAACCTTACCGCCACCGACCTGGACACCAAGGGCGTCGCCTTCGAGCAGTTCATGGACGGCTTTTTCAAGGGCGACTTCGGCCAGTATTTCACCCCTCGCAACATCATCGCCTTCGCCATCCAGATGCTGGACATCAAGGCCGAGGATTTCGTCATGGACCCGGCTTGCGGTTCCGGCGGCTTCCTGCTGCATGCCCTGGACCACGTGCGCAGGCTGGCCAGCGAGTACTACGAGGAAGACAGCAAGGAGCATTTCGACTACTGGCACAGCTTCGCCGAAAAGCGACTCTTCGGCATTGAGATCAACGAGGAGATCGCCCGCGTCGCCAAGATGAACATGATCGTCCACGACGACGGCCACACCAACATCATCGGCAATGACGCGCTGGAGCCCCTGGCCAGCATCGGCCGCAAGAACGCAACCTTTGCCGCCATCGTCGGTGCCAATCTCGAAACCGGGAAACGGGACGAGAGCAAGGGCTTCGACAAGATCCCCACCAATCCCCCCTTCGGCGCGGTCATCAAGGACGATCTGCACAGCTACCTCTCCACCTACGAGCTTTCCCGCTACCTCGCCAAGGGCGGCGGCAAAGACGAGGACGACGCCGAAGGCACCAGCGCCGACTACAAGGCGGGCAAGAAGGCCGTCAAACAGCGCTCCAGCGTCAAGACCGAGATCATCTATTGCGAACGGGTCTGGCAACTCTTGCGGCCGGGCGGCCAGGCCGCCGTGGTGCTGCCCGACGGCCTGCTCACCAACGCCAGCCTGCAAGGCGTGCGCGACTGGCTGCTGGAGCGCTTCAAGGTGCTGGCCGTGGTGTCGCTGCCGCAATTTGCCTTCGCCCACTTCGGCGCGGGCGTGAAGTCCAGCGTGGTATTTCTGGAGAAGCGCGCGCCCAATTTGCCCGCCTCGGACGACGAGACCATCTTCATGGCCATGGCCGAGAACATCGGCTACGACGCCACTGGCCGCACCACCTACCAGGTTGAAGTGTTGAGCGAAACGCCGGAACAGGCGCGCACCGAGCGCCAGCGCAGCGACCTATTCGACTGGCAAGTGGCGTTCGAATGGATGCCGGGCGAGGGCAAGAAACCCGGCCACTGGTCGGAGCGCCACCGGCATGTCATTCCCGGTAGCGGACTACTGGACCAATACGCCGTTTTCAAGCGCGACCCTGAACCTTTTTTCGTCTAGCCCCCGTTCCCGCAGGGCAGCCTGCCTGCTTTGCGGTGCGGCGGGGGGATTTCTGGGGAAGGTTCGACGTTGCCTACAATCATGCCGCGCAGCTTGGCACAGCAGAGTCACTTTATCCCCGAAAACCAATATCTTCACTCGTCGAAGATATGTCTAGCGGTGGAACACCGACCACTACAGTCGTCGAATATTGGAATGGAGGAATCAATTGGGTTTCACCAAAGGATTTTTCCGGTGAGTCAGTAATTAGCTCGTCTGGCTTGAATATTTCTGAGGAGGGGCGCTCAGCAGCCAGATTAGAACTTTTACCAAGAGGTACTGTTGTGATCGTTGTCCGGAGCGGCGTGTTGGCGCACACCCTACCGGCCAATGCCATTAACTTAAGCAACATATTGATTATAATAATCTAATCTTAGGTGACATCCTCAACCTGGAGCTAACATCCCATGCGCATGCCGAAGAAGACCATCACCCCCACCGCCATCGAAATCCA
>JBATOB010000013.1:0-2526 GCA_049290655.1 Chromatiaceae bacterium
TGGATTTCGATGGCGGTGGGGGTGATGGTCTTCTTCGGCATGCGCATGGGATGTTAGCTCCAGGTTGAGGATGTCACCTAAGATTAGATTATTATAATCAATATGTTGCTTAAGTTAATGGCATTGATCTGCATCTGGCGCACGGCATCAATAATTTCTTCGTGCTGGCCCCCAATCTGACGATCTACAACAAGCTGATCGCTGATTTCACGCGCAACACGTTAAAATACGTCTTCAAGGGCATCGCCGAGTTCGCGCAGCAGCCCCCGCTGATCATCACCGGCGACAACTACGATCAGACGGGCGCGGTCGTTCGGGATCAGACGCTGGGCGGCGCGCACGACGTGCGCATCAACATCTTCAACATCTCCAAGATCAATTCCGAGGTGCGGGGCGGCAGGGAACCGCGCATCAAACGGATGAAAGAGGTGCTGGGAGACAGCTATTTTAATCACCTGGCGAACCTCTCGGATCTCGTCTTGTTGATGGATGAATCGCACCGCTACCGGGCCAGCGCCGGGGTGCGTTCCATCAACGAGTTGAAACCCCTGTTCGGGCTAGAGGTCACCGCAACGCCCTTCGTTGAGTCGACGCGTGGGCCGGTGCCGTTCAAGAATGTGGTGATGGACTATCCACTGGCAAGGGCAATGGAAGATGGTTTTGTCAAAGAGCCTGCTGCCGTTTTACCCAGCGCAACTTCGATGCCAAGGCACACTCGCCAGAGGAGATCGAAAAGATCAAGCTGGAGGATGGCGTGCGCCTGCACGAGACCACCAAGGTCGAATTGCTGACCTATGCTCGCGAGAACGGCGTCAAGGTGGTGAAGCCTTTCATTCTTGTGATCGCGCGAGATACCACCCACGCTGGGCAACTTTTGGCGCTTCTGGAATCAGATGCCTTCTATGAGGGGCGTTATCAGGGCAAGGTGATTCAGGTCGACTCCAGCCGCACGGGTGCGGAAGAGGAAGAAATGATCACCCGCCTGCTCGCCGTGGAGAGTGTGGACGAGCCAACCGAGATCGTGATCCACGTCAACATGCTCAAGGAAGGCTGGGACGTGACCAACCTCTACACCATCGTACCGCTGCGTGCCGCCAATGCCCGCACGCTGATCGAGCAGTCCATTGGTCGCGGTCTGCGTCTGCCTTATGGCAAGCGAACAGGTGTGGCGGCGGTGGATCGCCTGAACATCGTCGCGCACGATAAGTTTCAGGAGATCATCGACGAGGCGAACCGTGGCGACTCGCCCATTCGTCTGAAGCAAGTCATCCTCGATGCGCCAAGCGCCGACGACAAAAAGGTCAGCGTACAAGTGGGTTCGGGCGCAATGACACGTCTGGGTCTGACGGATGCGCCCGTGGTGGCTGGTGCTCCGACGAACGCCGGTACGGCTCCGACGGCCCCGGCACAGACTCCCGTCTTCACGACAGAAGCGGAACGACAGGCGGCTCGCGTCGTGATGGAGGTGATTGGAAGGTACGAAGTCAGACGCGATCTGGTGCCCACCAGCGGCGCACTGCTCACCCCCGAGGTTCAATCAGCGATCCTGGCCGAAGTCACCGAGCGCTTGAGGCCGATGCAAGGCAACTTGCTGGCGGGCGTCGATGACGGGCAGCCGAGGCTTGATCTGTCAGCCGTGGTGGCAAAAACTACGGAGATCGTTGTTCAGCAGACCATCGACATTCCCCGCATCGCCGTGGTTCCGACCGGCGAAGTCACCACGGGCTTTCATCCGTTCAAGCTCGATGTGGCCCAGTTGCACCTGCAACCGGGCGAGCGCGAGATCATCATTCACAACCTGCACACCAACGAGCAAGACATGCTGGTATCCGAGGTCGGTCTTAAAGAGCAAAGGCCTGAAGACTACATCGTCCACGCACTGGTGGACTTTGATGACATCGACTACTTCACACATGCCGATCTGCTGTACGACCTTGCCGGGCAAATGGTGCAGCATCTGCTGGGGTATCTCTCCGAGATTGAGGCGCGCAGCGTGCTGGATCGGGATCGCCGCCTGATCGCCCGCAAGATTCACGCGCAGATGATGGCGCACTTTTGGGAAGAAGCGACCGAGTACGAAGTACAGGTCAGTCGTGGCTTTACCGAACTGAAGCCCTGCAACTACACGGCCACGGCAGGACAGACGGCGCACCATTTCCGTGAAACGCTGACCGAGACCGGGCGTATCAAGCAAATGCTATTCGGCGGTTTCTCGCGGTGCCTGTATCCGCTGCAGAAATTTGACTCTGACACCGAGCGCCGCTTTTCCATCATCCTGGAGCGCGATGCCTTGAAGTGGTTTAAACCCGCCAAGGGACAGTTCCAAATCTATTACAAGCTGGGCACGGAGCAGCCGGAGTACATCCCTGACTTTGTCGCCGAGACAGATACGGCCATCTCAACGGTGTCCGCTTTATCCGCCCAGGGCATCATCGAAATAACCGCCTCAGCCCTCTGGGCAGCCTGACAGCCCACCGTCGGGCGCATTTTACGATTTGCCGCCCCTGCTGAAGGGGCGGATGGGAG
>JBATOB010000014.1:0-1529 GCA_049290655.1 Chromatiaceae bacterium
CCCCCGCCAGCCACCCGCCCCCCCGCTCCATGCCGAGGGTTGGCGGGCTCTGGGTATATACTGAGCGACTCTCAACCGGTGTTATGAAAGCAGGTGTTATGAAAACAGAGCAGTGGCGATCGGGAACCCTGACCTCGGGAGCGGTGAAATCAGGCGCTCTGGCGACCCCCTTGGGGACCCTGGCCCTTGCCTGGGAGGAGGAGCGATTGGTGCGCCTGAACCTGGCCGCGGACCCGGACCCGAACGCCCCCGAGGGCCTGGCGTCATCCGATGACGCGAGCCTCGACGAGGCGGTACCCCTGACCATCCGCGCGGCCTTGGCGCGCTATTTTGACGCGGGTACGGCGGGCTTGAATGTACCCCTGGCCGCGCGGGGCACGGACTTCCAGCACCGCGTCTGGCGCGTCCTACAAGCCATCCCCCCCGGTAAAACCCGGACTTATGGCGACCTCGCCCGGCAACTCGGCACCAGCGCCCGCGCCATCGGCGGTGCCTGCCGCGCCAACCCCTGCCTCATCGCCGTGCCTTGCCATCGCGTCATCGCCAAGGATGGGCTGGGGGGCTTCGCGGGGGATGTCTCGGGCCGCCGCCTGGAGGTCAAGCGCTGGCTGCTGCGCCATGAGGGCGCCCCCGCGGCCTTGGTGGGGGCAGGCGAGGGATGACGCGCCCCGGGCCGGACGAGGAGGCTATCCGTGCCGTCATGGCCTCGCCCCTGACCCAGGGGCCACCACTGGACGAGGCCGGCGCCACCTATGCCATTGGCGATGTCCAGGGCTGCTTCGATGACCTGCTGCGCCTCCTCGATCGCATCGACTTCGATCCCGCCATCGATCGCCTCTGGTTTACGGGTGATCTGGTCAATCGCGGGCCCAACTCCCTGGGCCTGCTGCGCTTCGTGCGTGCCTTGGGTCACGCCGCTGTCTGCGTCCTCGGCAACCACGACCTTCATCTCCTGGCCGCCGCCTCCGGCGCCCTGACCTTCGGCAAAAAGGATACCCTGACCAGTATCCTTGAGGCCCATGATCGCGAGGAACTCCTCTTCTGGCTGCGCCACCAGCCTCTGCTCTACCACGACGAGCATCTCGGCTTCACCATGGTCCATGCCGGTCTGCCACCCCAGTGGGACCTGGCCACCGCCAAGGCCCGCGCCACCGAACTGGAGGCCTTGCTGCAGAATCCCGCCTACGGAGACCTGTTGCATCAGTTGGGGCCCCACAAACCCTGGCACTGGAGCGATGACCTGGCCGGCTGGGATCGCCTGCGCTACATCGCCAACTGTTTCACCCAACTGCGCTGGTGCGATGGCGCGGGCCGCCTGGATCTCGACGGCGAGCGCCGCAAGCGCAAGGGCGCCCGGCGATCCCAGCCCTGGTTCCAGGTCCCCGGCCGCGCTAGCCAGGGCCTCCCCATCCTTTTTGGTCACTGGGCCCGGCTTGATCGCGAGGGCCTGGGCCGCGCGGGCCCGGGCAAGCTGCTCGTCCATCCCCTGGATACCGGCTGCGCCAATCGCGGCCGGTTCACCGCCCTGC
>JBATOB010000015.1:0-2265 GCA_049290655.1 Chromatiaceae bacterium
GTCCACACTCATTCACCCTTTGCCCACCCTGCGCCGCACCAGTGCCGGTGGGGGCTGAGGACGCCTGCGGCGCAACAACAGGCTTTTTATCTTGACGGGGTCGGGCACTCTCCCGGCGAAGGGGTCCCCTCAACTTGGGGCAGCGCCAAACCGCTGCAATGGAAGAAGACGGACCAGCTTAAACTCGGGGCAAAACTGTCCTGGACATGGGGTCCACTTTAGTCCACCCGACCCTAGCCGCCAAGACTCAAGAATTTACGATAGCCCCAAACCCCAACCGTCTCAGGGGCGAGCCGATCAAAAGGCCGCAGCCGGCGGAAGAGGGCGTCCGGCGCGAAGTGCAGGTCAGCCACCTCGGCCCCATAACCCTTGCAATTCCTGATCGGGAAATTAGCGACCAACACATGCCAAGATAGCTCTCAATATTCCCGATCGGGAAGTAGATATCGATCTGAAGTGAGTTCTGGCGTATAATGCCCCGAACGGGAAATTGAGTAAGCCATGACATCTATCCAATCACCTCAACAACTCGGCGCCGCACTTCGTGCTGCCCGTAAACAGCTCGGGCTGACGCAACCCCAGTTGGGCCTGGCGGCAGGGGTTGGCGTGCGCTTCATTGTCGATCTTGAAGCAGGCAAGCCGACGGTGCGACTGGCAAACGTGCTGCGGGTCATCGATGCCTTGGGTGGAGATCTCCAACTCAGCGGGTTGCCATCCACGGTCGCCGAAGATCAACGCGAGGGCAACGACTATGGCGCCTGAGCTGGAAGTCTGGCTGTTCGCTGACCGCGTCGGCACCTTGGCGCTAGTCGAAGGGCGGCTGAATTTTCGTTACACCCCCGCTTGGCTGTCCCGACCCAACGCCGTGACATTGTCCAGTTCCCTGCCTTTGCAAACAGAGCCGTTCGACGATCACCAAACCCGGCCCTTCTTTGCCGGTCTCTTGCCCGAGGGGCAGATGCGCCGCCTGATCGCACGGCAGCTCCAAGTGTCGGGTCAGAACGACTTTACCCTGTTGGACCATATCGGTGGCGAATGTGCCGGGGCGGTGACCTTCCTGGAGCCCGGACAGGCGTTGCCCGTGCCCACCCACAGTGATGATGTTCAATGGCTGAGCGACAAGGAAGTCGTCGCCATCCTGGATGAATTGCCGCATCGCCCCATGCTGGCGGGCAAGGACGGTTTGCGGCTTTCGTTGGCGGGCGCACAAGAAAAATTGCCGGTGGTTTTTGATGGCGCCCGTCTGGGTTTGCCTCGCAATGGCACGCCCAGCTCCCACATCTTGAAGCCCGCCATTCATGACGTTGAAGACAGCGTGACCAACGAAGGTTTCTGCATGGCGCTGGCCGAGGCCATGCGGCTCAAACCGGCACAGTCAAAAGTTCACGCCGTCCTGAGTCGTCCCTTCCTGCTGGTCGAGCGCTACGACCGGGTCGTGGATGCGCAAGGGCACCGACAGCGCCTTCATCAGGAGGACTTCTGCCAGGCCTTGGGCGTGACTCCCGAAATGAAATACCAGAACGAGGGTGGGCCTGATCTGGCGCGATGTTTCGAATTGGTACGCCGTGTCACGCGCCCAAGTGCGCCGCAGATCCTGCGCTTGCTCGACTACGTGATCTTTAACGCCTTGATTGGCAATCACGACGCCCACGCCAAGAATTTCTCAATGCTGTACCGGGGCAAGACCCCCGTTCTGGCGCCCTTCTACGACACGCTGTCGACGGCCGTTTACCCGACACTGACGCCCAGGATGGCGATGAAAATCGGTAGCAAATACAAGTTCAGCGAGCTTCAAGCGCGGCATTGGCTGCAATTCTCGGAAGGTGTAGGCCTTGCCAAGGCGCAAGCCAAAAGACGCATTTTGGAGTTGGCGAAATCGCTGCCACCCACTGCGCGCAAGCTCCAATCCAGTCCGGGACACGGCTTTGCTGGCAGTAGGGTGGTCGAGCGCATCCTGGCCCTGATTGAGCAGCGCTGTGCCCTGACGATCCGACGGCTCAGCGAGCCTGCCGCCGATGCCGATGCCGAGGCCGAGGCGGGGCTTGCTGACTCTTGACGAGTCAAGGTAAGGGTCGCGGCGGCCGGTGCGGCGCTCCCCGCCGCGCGCATCGCCCACCATCTCCCGGCCGAGCCGATCAAAAGGCCGCGAGAAAAGCCGCCACAAAAGCCTCATAGTCGCCGTCGGCGAGCTCATTGATGCCCGCCGCCGCCGGCCGCCCGCCGCCACCGGGGAAGCCCCGGCAGAGATCATCCGCCCCCTGGCGC
>JBATOB010000016.1:0-3257 GCA_049290655.1 Chromatiaceae bacterium
GCTCACGCCGGGATCAGTTTGCCTCAATCGCCTTTGCGGCCAGAGACGCAACAAGTGTCTCCAATGCCCCTCTGGCGAGGCACGGAGGATAGCTCCTCCTGGGAAGATAATCACACGGGACCAGACATCAACCTTTTGCCCCAACTCGATCAGAAAGCAGGATCATGACCCAACGCGCGCTCATCACCGGCATCACCGGCCAGGATGGCTCCTACCTGGCTGAATTCCTGCTGGAGAAGGGCTATGAGGTCCATGGCATCAAGCGCCGGGCCTCCTCCTTCAACACCCAGCGGGTGGATCATCTCTATGTCGACCCCCACTGCGATCAGCCCGCCTTCCGCCTCCACTACGGCGATTTGACCGACTCCTCGAATCTCACCCGCATCCTGCGCGAGGTGGAGCCCGACGAGGTCTATAACCTCGGCGCCCAGAGCCACGTCGCGGTGAGTTTCGAGTCCCCGGAATACACCGCCGACGTCGACGCCATGGGCACCCTGCGCCTGCTGGAGGCTATCCGCTTTCTGGGTCTGGAAAGAAAGACCCGCTTCTACCAGGCCTCCACCTCCGAGCTGTACGGCCTGGTCCAGGAAGTCCCCCAGCGCGAGACCACCCCTTTCTACCCGCGCAGCCCCTACGCCGTCGCCAAGCTCTACGCCTATTGGATCACCGTCAACTACCGCGAGGCCTATGGCCTCTACGCCTGCAACGGCATCCTCTTCAACCACGAGAGCCCCCGCCGCGGCGAGACCTTCGTCACCCGCAAGATCACCCGGGGCCTGGCCAACATCGCTCAAGGCCTGGAGCGTTGCCTCTATCTGGGCAACATGAACGCCCTGCGCGACTGGGGCCACGCCAAGGACTATGTGCGCATGCAGTGGCTGATGCTCCAGCAGGACCAGCCCGAGGACTTCGTCATCGCCACCGGCGTCCAGCATACGGTGCGCGACTTCGTGCGCTGGTCGGCCGCGGAACTGGGGCTCACCCTGCGTTTTGAAGGCCAGGGCCTGGACGAGCACGCCATCGTCGACCGTATCGAGGGTGACCAGGCCCCGGCCTTGAAGCCCGGCGACAGCATCGTGCGCGTCGATCCGCGCTACTTCCGCCCCACCGAGGTGGAGACCCTCCTCGGCGACCCCACCAAGGCCAAGGAACGCCTTGGTTGGGTGCCCGAGATATCCGTCCGGGACCTGTGTGCCGAGATGGTTGCCGAGGACCTCAAGATCGCCCGTCGCCACGCCTTCCTCAAGGCCCATGGCCACGACACGCCCATTGCGGTGGAGGATTGATCCCATGCCCCGTGACCTGGACCAGACCCTCTACATCGCCGGCCATCGCGGCATGGTCGGCTCCGCCCTGGTCCGCCGCTTGGGCGCCCTCGGCTACCGTAACATCCTCACCGCCAGCCATGCCCAGCTCGACCTCCTCGACCAGGCCGCGGTCAACCGCTTCTTCGCCGACCAACCCATCGACCAGGTCTATCTGGCCGCCGCCCGGGTCGGCGGCATCCACGCCAACAATAGCTACCCGGCCGATTTCATCTATCAGAACCTGATGATCGAGGCCAACCTCATCCAGGCCGCCCATGCCCAGGACGTCCAGAAGCTACTTTTCCTCGGCTCCTCCTGCATTTATCCGCAACTGGCCCCTCAGCCCATGGCCGAGGCTGCCCTCCTCACCGGCACCCTGGAGCCCACCAACGAGCCCTACGCCATCGCCAAAATCGCCGGCATCAAGTTGTGCGAGAGCTACAACCGCCAGCATGGCCGCGACTACCGCAGCGTCATGCCCACCAATCTCTATGGCCCCGGCGATAACTATCACCCGGAGAATTCCCACGTCATCCCCGCCCTGCTGCGGCGCTTCCACGAGGCCGTGCAAACCGGCGCCGACCAGGTGACCATCTGGGGCAGCGGCACCCCGCGGCGGGAATTCCTCCACGTCGATGACATGGCCGCCGCTTGCGTCCATGTCATGGAACTGGAGCCGGCAAGCTACCAAGCCCACACCCGGCCCATGCTGTCCCACATCAATGTCGGCAGCGGCACGGACGTGACCATTCGCGAACTGGCGGAGACCATCGCCCGCGTCATCGGTTTCCGGGGGCGGCTGGACTTCGACCCCAGCAAGCCGGACGGCACCCCACGCAAGCTGCTGGACGTGGCGCGCCTCAAGGCCCTGGGCTGGGAGGCCTCGATTGGGCTTGAGGAGGGGCTGCGGGATGCTTATGCCTGGTACCAGGGGCATACCGCCCTGGGGACGGCTTAAATAGTGACTGGTTTGAATCCCTCCCAAGGTGCGGTTGGTCGTTGAGACGTTAAGGCTCGCGGTCGAGGATGCACCCCATGGGATTACGACAGGGTCCCCGACCCCGATACGAAATCGAAGCAGATCCCGATGTCCCGTCTTGCTATGATCAGGCCTAACGCTTTATTTATACTGTTTATTTCTGCCTTTACGGTATCGCCCACCTCCCTGGGACAGGATGCCGACCGCGCGACCTTCCTTCGGGCCGAGCGGGCGCTGAAGAATGGGGACCGCCCCGCCTTCGAGGCCCTGCGGGACGAACTCCGGGACTACCCGCTTTTTCCTTACCTGCGTTTTGCCGAGCTGGGTGATCTCCAGGCGGCGCCGGATGCCGCCATCGAGACCTTCCTGGCCGAGTTCCCGGATACCCCCCTGGCGGAGCGTCTGCGCGCCGCCTATGTCAAGCGCCTCGCCCAAGCCGGGCGCTGGGGGGATCTGGCGCGGATCTACCGGGAGGATGGTGACTCGGTGGAGCGGCGTTGTCTGTATCTGCGCGCCTTGATCGAGACGGGGGCGGCGGACCAGGCCCTCGCCGCCGCACGACTGGAGCCCCTCTGGCTGACGCCAAGCCCCCAGCCGGCGGCCTGCGATCCCCTGTTCGAGGCCTGGCGGACCCGGGGCGGGCTGACCGGGGAGTTGGTCTGGGGGCGGATCCGGCTGGCCCTGGAGGCCGGGGAGCTGGAACTGGCCCGCCACCTGGGCACCTGGCTGCCGGCGTCGGAGCGGCCTTGGCTCGATTACGGGTTGGCGGTTCTGGCTCGCCCGGCCCTGGTGCTGGAACCCCTGCCGGAACCGGCACGGGCGGACGGCCAGGCCAGCACCCCACCGAGTGTCCGGGCCAATGCTCAGAACAGGGCCCGGCCCAGCGCCCCAGCGGGCGCCAACCCGGTCCCACCCCCCTTGGCGGCGGCGATCCTGGCGATGGGCATCGTCAAACTCGCCGGAGTCCGGCC
>JBATOB010000017.1:0-2053 GCA_049290655.1 Chromatiaceae bacterium
GATTGTCCCAGCCTTCGCGCAGAGCGGAGTGGGAGAAGATGAACTTCAGCGGCGTGTCGAAACTCAGCAGCTTCTCCTTGTCCCGCATGATGAGGCTGTAGGTACCATCGTCGGCCTGGGTAGTGCCTTTGGTGTCCTTGAACACCTCCAGGGTCTTGCCGCCGACCTTCTTCCTGTCGATGGAGAAGTAGCCGTTGTGCACCTCCTCGACGGCGGTCGTCAAGTCCACTTCCTTGGAGAGGCTCTCATAATCGGGATGCTGGGCGAGGCGGCGATATTCCTCCTCGAAAATGACAGCATAGTCGCCCTTCATCGGGTTGCCCTCGGCGTCGTACCGCCGATATTTCTCCACGGCGTCGATAAAAAACAGGCTCAGTACCTTGATGCCCTGGGGCCGTAGCCGCTTCTCCTTGTCCAAGTGCTCCTTGATGGTGCGCTGGATCATCTGGCGTTGCAGGGTGAGTGGCTCCACGGCGCCGTGAGCCTCGCCGGGACGCAGGTATTGCTCGCCGCCGGGAAAGCGCAGCTCCATGAACTTGTCATCCCTGGCATCCCGGATGTCCTGCCCGATGAGGTGGTCCCGGTAGATCTCCCGCCCGGTGACCTCTTCGAGTTTGTCGAGCGGTGACACGGTGACCGTTTGCCGGGCCACGCCGTGAGCGGTAGCGATATCCAGCTCCACCCTGGCGCCCACGACACGCTTACCACGGGATACCGGCGCGATGAAGCGTACATAGGCCTTGTTGTGCCCGCCCTCCACGGCCGCCGCCGCCACTTCGATCTGCTTTACCAGCTTGCGCTCGTAGGCGTCCACCGCATCGAGCTTGAAGATCATGTGGTGCGCCTGTTTCGGCGTCGCGGAATAGCGCAGATTGCACAGCGGATTCATCCGCGCCATGGCCTGCCTGCCCTTGCCGTCGAGGCCACCCTCCACGCTCTGCGGCTCGTCCACGATGAGGATGGGGCGCGTCACCCGAATGAGATCGATGGGCCTTTCCCCGCCGGTCTTCTCGCTATGCCGATACATGACGTTCTTGGATTTCTCGCGGCGGCTGGCCTCGTCCGCCTCCTCCGTCAGCGCCTGCTGCTCGTCGCCGAACTTGTTGATAGCGCCCACCGTCATCACCATGATCTGGATCTGCGGGCTGGTGGCGAAGTTACGCACCTGGCCGAGCTTGGCCGAGTCGTAGAGGAAGAAGTCGAAGGGCGTGCCCGCGTAGAGCCCCTTCAGATGATCGGCGGCGGTCTCAAGGGTGTGATAGACCCCCTCCTTGATCGCCACCGAGGGCACCACGATGACGAACTTGGTGAAGCCATAGCGCTTGTGCAACTCGAAGAGGGTGCGCAGATAGACGTAGGTCTTGCCCGTGCCGGTCTCCATCTCCACGGTGAAGTCGCCGGACGCGAGCGTGGCCGAGGGCGCCAGGCAGTGCCGGAGCTGGATGGCGTGCAGGTTCGCCAGCAGCCCATCGTCCAGCAGGGTCAGCCGGTTGCCGACGATGCCGAGGTCATTTTCCAGCCAAGACATTTGTCCGCTGGCAGTGTCGCGCGTGACGGTGAACTCGGTGCGGCAGGTCTCCTGTCCGTGAAACAGGTCGCAGACGGCCTCGATGGCCTGGAGCTGGTAGTCGAGGTTGGGTTCAAAATGCAGCTTCATACGAGCATCCCAGGCGTCCCAACTTTGCGGAGCCGCCAGGCACGACAACGGCCATTATGGAGCACAAATATGACCACAGACTCCACAAGCTGGTTCGTGGCGTTTCCAGACTCCGCAAGACACTCATAGCACATCCCTCCCTTCAGCAAGATTTATGAGGCGAGGAAAGCACATTGTGGCCGCCCGCCTACCGCTACCGGGCTGAATTTCGCGGAGGATTCCCGCATCCTTGAGTTGCCGAAGCAGGCCAGGAGTGGTTTTTTCGTGAACACCATATTCAGTGGTCAGTTTCTGAGCCAGATCGGATGTTCTGAATATCGGTTTGCTGAAAATGGCATCCAGCAGATGAACAGAATATTGGGAATGCGTGGTTTCCTGGATAGCCAGCTTCATCTC
>JBATOB010000018.1:0-6647 GCA_049290655.1 Chromatiaceae bacterium
ATCTGATCGTACTCAAGACCCAAGAGCTGCTGACCGGGCAGGGGCCGGCATCCTCCCTACAGGCTCACGCGACGGACAGCGCGGCTGAGATCTGAGAGCTGGAGTTTTCCGAACAGGTTGCCATAACGTGCCTGCCTTGCCAGGGCATGGACAGGCGTGACGGCGGCAAGCGCCCATGAAGATTTCCATCATCACCGCCACCCGGCAATGTGTCGATACCCTGGCCGACTGCCTGGCCTCGGTGGCCGGCCAGTCCTACCCCGACCGCGAGCATATCGTCATCGACGGCGCCAGCACCGACGGCACCCTGGCGGTGCTGGAGGCCCGTCGCCCCCAGCTTGCGGCGCTGGTGAGCGAGGCGGACCAAGGCCTCTACGAGGCCCTGAACAAGGGCCTCGCGCGGGCGAGCGGTGACGTGGTTGGTTTTCTGCACGCCGACGATCTCTACGCCGATGCGGACGTGCTGGCGCGCATCGCCACCGCCTTTGCCACCACTTCCGCTCGGGGGACCGTGGAGGCGGTCTATGGCGACCTGGTGTACGTGGCCAAGGAGGATACGAGCCGGGTGATTCGCTATTGGCGCGCGGGGGAATTCCAGCCGGCCCGGCTGCGCTGGGGCTGGATGCCGCCTCATCCGACCCTTTACCTGCGCCGCTCGGTTTATCAGCGCCAAGGGGGCTTCGACCCGCGCTACCGGATCGCCGCGGACTATGACCTCATGTTGCGCGTGCTGGGTGGCGGAGGGGGCCGGCCGGCGGGGCAGGTGGTCTATCTGCCCCAGGTCCTGGTGCGCATGCGGGTGGGCGGGACCAGCAACCGCTCCTTGTCCAAGATCCTCCTCAAGTCCCGGGAGGATTACCGAGCGTTGCGGGCCAATCGTATCGGCGGCTTCGGAGCCCTGGCCTGGAAGAACCTATCTAAACTCCCCCAGTTTTTCCAGAACAAAGAGGAGGGGGTCAGCAGCCTTTTTCCCGCGGGAGATGGAATGGAGAGTCATGGGAACCCCCGAGAAAAAGGGTAGTGCCCCGTTTTTGTTCTGGGTACAGGTTGCCGTCATGGCTGGGGTGGCGGCGATGCTGATGCTGGTGATGGGCGGCGTGTACCCGGCTGTGCGCGGGGCCGCCGGGGTGGCGATTGCCCTACTGTTTTTCCTCGCCTGGGTCTGGCGCATCGCTCGCAACGCCGTACCCGATGACTGGGACTACGCCTGGCTTTGGGTCTGGCTCGCGGTGTCCCTCTGGATCCTGTTGCAGTTGCTACCGCTGCCCCGGGAGATTTTCTTCTGGATCGGCGCCTATCCGCCGGTCCTCCTCGATCTTTACCCGGAATTCCCGGTCACCCGGCTATCGCCCAACCTCGCGGCCTCCATCGGCTACTGGGGCACATTCACGACCTACTGGGCCGCCGCCTACCTTACCGCGAGCTTGCCCCGCCGCCAGCTCGGCGTTCTGGTCGCGCTCCTCGTGACCTTGATATTCGCCGAGGCCCTCTACGGCATCATTGCCCATATCAATAAGTACGAGACGGTCCTCGGCCTGTGGCCGGCTCGCGATAACCACGGCATGGTCGTTGGCACCTTCTGGAACCGCAACCACCTCGCCGGCCTGCTCGCCCTCGGCTGGCCCCTCGGTATCGCCTATCTCTTGCTCGGCGTCAAAACTTACCCCGATCGCATCCACGAGGTGCGTTATGCCCTTGTGGTAGTGTTCTGCATCGTCATGGCCTTAGCGCTCTTCAACACCCTATCTCGCCTCGGCACCGCCGCCGGTCTTTTTGGACTCCTCGTGTTCGCGCTGTTCGCGCGCGCCAACCGGTCGGAGCGGGTATCCGGGTTAGAGCGATTCTGGCTCCTGCTCGCGGGACTGGTGGCCCTGGGTCTCGCCATCAGTTTTGGCCTGGTCCCCCTGCTGCTACGTTACGCCCAGAGCCTCGAGGATACGGGCCGCCTCGAAGCCCTCGTCGCGCTTGCGGCCTTGCCCGCCAAGACCTGGTTGGCCGGGGCCGGGGCCGGCGCCTTCCAGGACGTCTTCAAGCTGGCGCAACCCGCCTCGATCATGGAATCCCTTGAGTATTTGCACAATGATTGGGTCCAGCTCGTGCTGGAGCTGGGTGTCCTTGGCCTCGCGGGGGTCCTGGTGGTGCTGATTCCCTGGTGGCGCCGGGTCAGACCTTCTCACCTCGATCGCCTGCGCGCCGGCGCCCTGGGCGGGCTGGCCGCCATCGCCCTGCACAGCCTGGGCGATTTCAATCTGCAGATTCCTGGCACGGCCTTCGCGTTCTGGATGACGCTCGGTGTCCTCACCAATCGCGCGCTCGATCACGGGCCCCTCAAGAAGCGCAAAAAGAGGCGACACTGGTCTGAGTCAGACGAGTCAGCACCCTTGCGGGCGGGGGTGCCCCTGCCCGCGACCTGGCAAGCAGCGGACAATCCCAGCCCAATTCCGAGCCCCATCCCCATTCCAATCGCCCGCCCGATGCCGGAGTCCAATCCCAGCCCAGTTCCAGGCCACGCGACTTCGCGCTTGATCCGCCGCGGTGAATTCGTCAACGCCTGTCCGGCCGCGTCATCGAAGTCGGCCCAAGAACCGCGTCCACCTCGTCCACCGCGTCCTCGCCGGTAAAGCCACGGCCAGCCCCTCGCGCGGCAAATCAAGCAGCGGCTCACCGTCCAGCAGGCGCTGGGGATTGGTCAGCGTCAGGATCTCGGCCGCCGCGTCGCCGAGCCATGCCGCCACCGCGTCCCGTCCCTTGGCCAGTTTGTCGGGGCTGCGCCCGGTCGGGCGGTGCGCATCGGATGCGATCAGATGTACCCAGCCCCTCTCCAGCCAGCGCCTGCACACCCCTTGCATCTGGCCACCGAAGTCCCCGCTACAGCTCTGGGCGGTCAGTTGCACCTTGCAGCCCAGCATCACCCAGTCGCCGAGCATTTCCGGATTGTGGGCCAGCACGGCGTTGCGCTCGGGGTGGGCGATCACCGGCGTCACCCCCCGATACAGCAGGCGCTCCAGGACAATCTCGGCGCCGAGCGGTATCGTCGCCGTGGGCAGCTCTACCAGCGCGGCCTTGCGCTGGTCGTTGTAGGTGAGGGCGGCGGCCTGCTCGACCGCATCGGGCAACTCCGGCACCAGATGCAACTCCGAGCCAGCGTAGAGCCCCAACGGGATCCTCGCCTCAACCAGTCCCTCCGCGAGTACTGCCACGGCCCGCCGGATCAACCCCGCCGGGTTTTGGTAAACACCATTGAGATGATGCGGCGTGCAGACGACGGCGGTAACCCCCGAGTCCACGGCGATCCTGGCCATTTTCAGCGCCATTTCCAGGTCGTGGGCCCCGTCGTCGATCCCCGGCAGCAGGTGAATGTGGCAGTCGATCATATGGATGGCGAGTCCCTTTGTGTCGGTGACCGGGCCCGGAACCTTAACCTGGAGGGGCCTGTCATGCCAAACCCCGCCGAGCCAAGCCCCCCTTGCCGAGCGCCTGGTAAAGTTCCCGGGAAAGGGTCCATCGACTCGAAAGTATGTGGACAAAACCGCGACAACCCGTAAAATCGCAGGTACTCCAGTCTAACCCAAACACCCGTGCGGGGACCCGATTCATGCGCATCCACAACCCACTGATCCTGTTCACCCTGCTTGGCGTGCTCGGCGCCCCCGTCCATGCCCAGTCCGATGAGCGCATTGGCGACTTGTCCGTGGCCCAGCCGACGGTGGTGAAGAGCCGCAACACCGAGGTTAAGCTTCAGGACGGCGATAGCTACCTGGTGTACCCCAACGACGACATCAAGGTCGGCACCAGCCAGGACTGGAAGGATTGGTCCGTGTTGCAGATCCCGGAGACCGGCACCATCCGCATCGGATCCGATACCCATGTCGTCGTCCGCCGTAAGGGGGAGGACTACATCGTCGAAAGCAACTACGGTTTGCTTTGCTACAGCTTCAAGGTTTGCGACAAGGACGCCTCCGAGGACGACTGCCACCGGGTCTTCCTGCGCTGGGATAGCAAAGAGTTCGAGTTGACGGCTAAAACCGGGAGAGGGCGGGTCGGGGTCTCCGCGGGCCGTGGCGAAGGCTACTTGGTGCAGCAGGGCGAGAACGGCGGCCGAAATCCGGTCACCGACCTCCCGGCGGCCAGGGTTCTGCCGGTCGGTCATGCTATTGCTCGCTTGGTTGACGCCCAACTCGGCCCCGACGCCGCCTGGTGCGGTTGCCAGAGCGGCCTCTTCGCCATGCCAGTCAACCCCGGGGTCGCCATTCCCCTTGTCGGCGCGGCCGCGGTGGCCAATAGGCCAACGGGGAGGGACACTAAACGGGAGGACGACGTGAGACCCTCGAGCCCCGTGGCCCCATTGCCCCAGTGACGGGAAAGACCATCCGGCAACGGGTTCCCTCCCGCGCCGCGGGTGAACACTGCTCCCGCCCGGCGAGTCGAAGACTGGAAGCCATGAGGCAACAAACGCCGATCTCCTGGACCCGCAACACACGGATCGCGTGGCGCGCCGCCATCCTCCCGGTCCTGGCCTTGCTGTTGGCCTTGCTCCAGGGCTGCGCCTCCCAGTCGATGCCGGAGTCCCAGACGGATCCCGCCGCCACAACCGCGGCATCGAGTCTCCCGAGTGCCCAGGCGCTCGCTGGCGAGGCCCGCAGGTCCGAACTCAATCGCCAGCTCACCGCCCGGGCGAGCACCAGCCCCATCGCGGACCGCACGGCCTTTGATTATCGCCTCGGGCCCGGAGACCTCATCAAGATCGAGGCCCCGCAGGCCCCGGAAATCAATGGCCTCACCGCCCGCCTGTCAGGACCCGGCGCCATCGCCCTGCCCCTGCTCGGCGAGATGGCTCTGGGTGGGATGACCACCACTCAGGCGCAGCAGGCGGTGGTGGAGCGGCTCGCCAAATACATCCACCACCCTCAGGTTTCGGTCTCCGTCGAGGAGTATGCCTCACAGGAAATCACCGTCACCGGCGCGGTCATGAAGCCGGGTGTTTACCCCATCCAGCGCCCTCGCACCCTCATCGAGGTACTCTCCCAGGCTGGTGGCCTCGCGGGCGGGGCGGGCTCGACCATCGACGTCCGCACCCAGGCGTCGGATCCCCGCACCGGGAAGTCCGCTCCCCAGCGCTTCATCATCGATATCAAGGAGCTGCTCAAGGACCCGAACTCCAATGGTCTGCTGGTGGGCGGCGGCGACAGCATTTACATCGCCCCGGCGGGGTACTACTTCGTTGACGGCGCCGTGGGAAAACCCGGTGTCTATCCGCTGCAGCCCGGCGCCTCGGCCTACAAGGCCACGACCATCGCCGGCGGCACCAAATGGGATGCCGTGCTGGACCAGGTCCGGGTGATCCGTACCGACGAAAGCGGGAACCCCGTCGAGAAGACGATCGACATCGCGGCGGTGCGGGATCGAGGCGCGCCCGATATGCCGCTCCAGGAAGGCGATGTCGTCGTCGTGGATACCAATGCCGTCAAGTCCGGGTTCGTGACCATCTGGCGCAATACCTTCCAGGTGATCGCGTTGGGCGCTCTATTTTGACCTGTCTGGAGTACTCGAGTGAGTCCCTTGCCGACCACTAATGCCGGTACCTCCGGGCGCTTTCCCGAGCTGCGGCAGACCGAGCGCGCCATCGCCGGCGTTGAGCCGCCCTATTATCAGGAGCCGGCAAGCGACACGGGGTTCGACCTGCGCGAGCTGTGGCGGGTTATCGCCAAATATCGGTGGACCATCCTGCTCTTTACCATGATCGTCGTCATCACGGTCACCGCGGCGACCCTCATCCAGCTCCCGGTCTATAGCGCCGCCACGGTACTGGAGATTTCACCCCAGCCGCCGAGCATGGTTCAGTTCCGCAACGTCAACACCAACGCCGAAGATTGGTTCACCTTTCGCAAAACCCAGACCCAGATCATTCAGAGCCGGGCCGTCGCCGAGGCCGTGGTGAAGAAGCTGAACCTCGGCGACCATCCGGCCTTCAATGGCGAACTGCGCCAGCGCGATCTCGTGAGCGGCCTGCGCGACCTGGTGGCCAACCTCGCCCGTCCCGCTCTTGCCGGCCTGCGCCAACTGCTGCAAGGCACCCCGGAGGTCGCAAGTCCGGCCCCGACCACGTCCGCCCCCCCCAAGGAAGATGGCGACCATGCCAGGGTCCGTGCCTTGGCCCAGGCTGTGCAGGGGGGTCTCGAGGTCGTCACCTCCGATCTCTCCAATCTGGTCGAGATCCGCTTCACGAGCCTGGACAGGCACCTGGCCGCCCAGGTCCCGGACGCCATCGCTGAGGAATATCTGGTGCTGAGCAACGCCATACGCTTTGAGCGGTCCGCGGGGGCCGAGACCTTCCTACGCCGCGAGATCACCGACATGCAGGCTAAGCTCGAGACCTCCGAGAAGGATCTGAACGAGTTTGCCCGGCAGAACCAGGTCATCGATACCGAGGATCGATCCAACATCATGGCGACGCGTTTGTCGGGGCTCAACAGCGAGCTGACCAAGGTGAAGAGTGAGCTCATCGCCGCCCAGTCTCTGGCGCATCAGGCGGCCCAATCGGATGTGAACACCTTGCCGGCCGTGGTCCAGGACGAACCGCTCAAGGATCTGAGGGCCAAGCTGCTCGCGTTGCGCAGCGAATATGCGCGCCTGAGTCAGACCTACAC
>JBATOB010000019.1:0-1877 GCA_049290655.1 Chromatiaceae bacterium
GCTCACAGCCACGTCTTCACCGTCGCCCGCTGCCGGCCATGGAGAGCGAAGCGCAGGCTGGTAGTCCCCGGTAGGCGTAGGTGCGGGCGTGCGACCGGCGTGGCGGCGGGGCGGTAGTCCCGGAGCCGCGAAGGTCGTATGCAAGCACCTCCGACACGCCGTCAAGCCATTCGTCGTCGGGTCATGGCGCCGTCCGACCGTCCCCACCGGAGACTCGTCGTGACGGAGCCGTGACCCGGAGCGGGGCGAACCGGGGCGTAACGGTTGTCGCCGAGCGCCAGGCGCAAGGGGGACTGGGATGTCCCGTTTCGCATCCTGAGCACGGCGACACTCCGCAACCTCGCCAAGCTCGACGTGCTGGCGGACATCAAGAGCGCCGTCCAGCAGGCCATCGACACCGGCCAGACCGAAAAATGGTTTGCGACGCAATTGGTGGACGTGCTCAAGCGCAAGGGCTGGTGGGGTTCCGGGGTGCGGGTCGATCCCGACACCCTGGAGGCCAAGCTCGTCCAGCAGGGCTCCCTGCGCCGCCTCAAGACCATCTACGGCACCAACTTGCAGGGCGCTTACATGGCCGGCCGCCATCGGCAGGCCATGGAGCAAAGCGACCGCGCGCCCTGGGCGCAGTACCTGGCCATCCGCGACCACCGCTCTCGTCCGGCCCATGCGGCATTGCACGGGCAGGTGTTCCGGCTGGATAGCCCGGCCTGGGCGGTCGTGGCGCCGCCTGTGGGCTACAACTGTCGATGCCGCGCCCGTTACCTCTCCGACCGGGAACTGGCCAACCGGGGCCTGAAGCCCGCCGAGGACGTGCGCATCCTGGAGCGCGAGCCCCCCGGCAGGATGAAGCTCGACCCAATCACCGGCGAGCCCGTCGGTACGCGACCCATCGACCCCCTCACCGGCGAGACCCCGTGGCGCTGGATCCAGCGCGGCGTCTCGGTGCCAGACCCACTAAACCCCGGCGAGCGCCTGACCCTCTGGGCCGATCCCGGCTGGGATCATCTGCCCGGTAGCGACGGCGCCGAACGGGCGCTGGTGGATAAGGTCATGGCCAAGGCCGCGACTCTGAGCAACGGCATCAAGGAGGTTGCGGTTGATGCGCTCCGCGAACAAAACTTACGCCCTGCGCGGATGGCCGCGTATGCCGATTGGGTTGATGGCGTTATGGCCCAACCAGGTGCGCGCGGTCGGGAATGGGTTATCGGTTATCTGGCACTGGTGGACGAAGCGGCACTGATCGAACGAGGAGGCTCAGTGGCCAACGGCAGCATCGTGCTGTCCGATCGGTTACTGGTCGGCCCCAAGGCAGGACGGCATGAGGCCGCGGGCAACGCCCTATCCGCCGAGGAATGGAAGCAGGTGCCTCGGCTCCTTGCCGCCCCGGAGGCCGTGCTTTATGACCGGGTAAACGGCACCTTGCTTTATGTGTTGCCGAGCCAGGACGGACGGAAGACCAAGATTGTCATTGAGGGCGGGCGCATCGAGCGCAAGCGGGATGCGTATGAGTCGGTGCGCGCTGCGTTCAAAGTCCAGGTAGGCGATCTGCTAGGGCAGCAATTCGAGCGGCTGCGCGGATCGCTATGAGAATAGAAAGTCGAACGAGCGGGAGGCCTGCCGTCCCTCCATCCGGCGACCGTGATTCACGGCCCCCGCGCCAGCGCGCAGAGTCTTTCTGGCGTCGCTCGTCCTAACAACGAGTATAGCCAGTGTCCGCCCCCTTTACCATCACCAGCGACGACGCCCAAGTCCAGGCCGCGCTCTCCCGCCTGACGCGCCACCTCAGCAATCTCAGGCCGACCATGGAGGCTATCGGCCGCGCCCTGGGCAACCTCACCGAGGACGCCTTCCAGGCCGAGGGCCCCGGCTGGCCGGCC
>JBATOB010000020.1:0-5927 GCA_049290655.1 Chromatiaceae bacterium
GGCCACGCCTTCGGCTTCGGCCAGCGACAGAAACTCCTTGTCCAGTGTCTCGTGCGGCACGAGCATTTCATTGGGCGCGAGCTGATAGTAAAGCGGCAGGGTGGTGCCGTCCTCGATGCTATCGGCGATGGAATACTTGTGCAGGTAGCCCTGGTCATCCTCGCAGCCGAAGGTCTTGAAGGTGCCCTTGCCATACACCGTCTTGTCCACGGGTGTGCCGGTGAAGCCGATAAAGGTCGCGTTCGGCAGGCCGGCCATGAGGAAATTGCCGAGGTCGCCGCCCGTGGTGCGGTGGGCCTCGTCGATGAGGACATAGATGTTCGAGCGCGTGTTCAGGTTCGCCGGCATGTCGCGGAACTTGTGGATCATGGTCACGATGATGCCCCGGTAGTCGTCACGCAGCAGTTGGTTGAGCCGGGCGATGCTGCTGGCGTGCTCCAGGTTGCCCAGGCCGAGCGCGGCAAGGTTCTTGAGCATCTGGTCTTCCAGCTCGTTGCGGTCGATCATCAGCAGGACGGTGGGCTTGTCCGCCCCGGGCGCACGGAAGAGCCGCTCTGCCGCCTTGATCATGGTGAAGGTCTTGCCGCTGCCCTGGGTGTGCCAGACGAGGCCTCGGGTGCGCTTGGGATCGAGGGCGCGGCCGACGGCCGCCTCCACCGCGCCGGTCTGGTGCTGGCGCAGGATGTATTTGTTCAGCTCCTCGTCCTTCTCGGCAAAGACGATGTAGTCCTTCAGGAAGGCGAGCACCCGCGGGATGGCGCAGAAGCTTTTCACCTTGGCCTCCAGCTTGCCGACCTCCCCGTCCTTCCAGTTGAAGATGTTCCGCCGCACCGTGTTCCAGCTCACCCCGTAGGAAAAGCCGATGGCGTCGGTGGCGGTGAACAACTGCTGTGACACGAACAGCTCGGGCGTCTCGCGGTGGTAACGGCGGATCTGGTCCACCCCCAGGGCAATCGCCTCGTCCTTATCGGCGTTCTTGCACTCGATCACCAGTACCGGGATGCCGTTGATGAGAAAGACGATATCCGCCCGCGTGCCGTAGTGGCCGTTGTGAAAGGCCCACTCCTCGGTGACTTCGTAAACATTGCGCGCCGGATCGTCGTAATCGATCAGGATCAGGTCGCGCTCGCGCTTCTCCTCATGGTCGAAGAACTTGCCCCGGTTGCGCAGGTGCTCGACGAATTCCCGGTTGCCGTAGATGTCGGTGTGCAGATGGCGGAACAGCCCGAGCAAGGCACCCTTGGCCTCGGCGTAGCGTGGGTTGAATTCCCGCACCCTGGCATCGAGCAGGTCGTCGAAGAAGAGGGAACGGTTTTTGGCGCGATCAGCGGGCGGCACGTCTGGATCAAAGCCGCGCCGCTGCTCGGCTTCCTCGCGGGACACAAAAGTCCAGCCTATGGCCTCGGCGTATTCGATGATCCGCGCCTGGACGGTTTTGTGTTCTCCGGGTGTAGGCATCCTCGATCTCCCGTCAGCGCCAGCTTTCCCGCCAGGCCCGAAATTCGGCCGGCCGCAGCCGATAGCGCGCGATGTTGCCTTCATGGAGGCTCATGATCTCGGTCTCCACGACTTCGACGAAGCGTGGCTGGTCCACCAGCTGCACCTGCTCGGAGGCACATTGCCGGACTCGTGCAGCCGCACCCTTTCTGTCCATTCCGGCCCGGACCATGGCGGCGACCACCTCCGCGATCAGCACGCGGTAACGCAGGCGGAAAGGGTCGGGCTCGCCCAGGGACTGGCGCACCGCCGAGTAGCGGGCGCTGGAACGCTCGTACGCCCATACAAAGACATCGCGCAACAACTCCACGCGATTCAGCTCATAGACGCCCAGCACACCTTCGACATAGGCCCGCTCCGGGACATCCACGAAGGACAAGGGGCAGAGGTTGCCGCGGATCAGCGGAATATTCGCGGCCAGGCGGGAGACGCGTTTATTGACGTCCTCGAAAGCCTGCAGGTAGGCGAGGTGCACCAGGGCGAAGAAGGCCTGCTCGAACGGATCAGCAATCACGGCCGCGGTTTCCAGAATGAGCCCAAAGCATTCTTCAATGAGCTGCGGCACCTCCAGCGGATGGTAGACCGTGCCACTGACGCTCACCGGAATCCGCCGCAGGCGACCGCCGGCCTGCGGGTCGGCAAGCAGGTTTTCCGCCAGCAAGGCGTGCAGGTTCAGGATGGTATACGGGTTGAAACCGATCTCGTCGACCTGGTCGACGAGCAGTTCGATGGCCGCCTTGTGGTTCAGGATCATCTGCGCTTCCAGCGCATCCCTGCCTTCGGCGGCCTCACCCAGATCCAGCAGGCGCTCGGTTTCCAGCAGTGAATAGGTATTACCCTCCAGGCGGCTGGAGTTCCAGGAGAGGTCAATAAGCAGGCGGCTGTAGATGGTGCGGGCGAAGGTGCCGGCCGGGCGCTCACCGCCTGGCGGGCGGCCGATCTCCAGCAAGCGCCGGCGCGTTTCCGCCGGCAGGTAGTAAGAAACGTTGGGCCGGTAATCTTCCAGAAAGTGGCGCCGGTACCCTACCGGCTGCCGGTTCTGTATGGGCGCGCGAACCGCCTGCCTGATTTCCTCCCCCTCGGGAGAGAGCGGAACGTAAGGAACGTAAACCTCGCCCCGCGCCTCGAGCGTTGCTTTGCCCGCGATCAGACTTAACGCGCCGGTGACGGCGACAGGAGCGCGATAGCGCCGGCCCTTGCCCTCGCCTTCCGCGATCAGCAGCTTCTGCTCGACCAACAGGGCGAGGCGGCGTTGTAGCGTGCGTTTCTCCAGTTCGTCGGGCAGGCCCGCGAGGATGGCACTGACCGGCACGGCCCCCGGCTGTGCCGCGACGACCGCGACAATGGCATCAAGCTCTTTTTCCGGGATTTGCTTCGGCATGGGGCTAATGATATGTCACATAAGGGCTATATGCGACATATAAGGCGCTCTATTTGTCGCGTATTCATTGTTTTGTCGCTTAAGAGAGGTTTCTGTCGCGAATGCCCGTCACGACGGCCCTTTCGACGCCTCACGTGTCTCGAACAGGAAAACAGTCAAGGAAGAGGCCGCCCCAACGGCCAGACGCCCGGTCGGCCCGGTTGCCGTAGATATCGGTGTGGAGAAGGCGGAACTGCCCGAGCAAGGCGCCCTCGGCCTCGGCGTGGTCGAGGATGCGGCCCTGGACGGTTTTGTGTTCGCCTGGCCTCATCGATAGGGCTTCATGAATAGGGTTTCAGATTCAACGTGCGCTGAATTTTTTCGCGCACGACATCGGGCACGCCGGCCGTTTCCGCAAACGATGGCCATTGCGCTACCGTCGCCTGTACCTCGGCAAGGATTTTTGCAGCGCGCCCCCGTTTCATCGAAGCCGTCTTGGCGCAGGCGTTGCAGTCCTCCAGCGTGAAATGGTCGCGTTTGCCATTCATCGTCATCTGATGGCTTGCCGTCCACGCACCCGAAGGATTAAAGCTGTAGGTCATATCAAAGGCCGGCGATAGCGACCACTCCCCGGCCTTGTTCATCAGGAAGGCAATATTCTTCACGTGGTCATCCTGATTGCGGGCCACGATGTTGAATACCATGCGCCGGAACAGTTGCTCGATGGCCTGCATGGGCAACTGCAGTTGCCGCATCACCAGCAAGGCCTGCTCGTAGCTATAAGCACCCGCCATATTGAAATCGTAGTGCGCCAAGGCGCAGAGCGACTGCATGTGAAGTTTTTCGCCGGTAGCCAGCCGATCAAAGCGGCACGTCATGAAATGCGACCGACCATTCTCCTTGAACAGCCGGCATTCACTGATCTCAATGCCACAGTCGAGCGCCATCAGGTAATACGCATACTCGATCAACCCGTAGCCTTTCGGGTCTTCCAGTTCCTTGTCCTTGTTGCCGCTGACACCGTCAAATTTCAGCAGCCAGTATTCAAATCCAATGCCGGCCTTGACCTGACCGGACCGCACTTCATTGGTTTCCGGGTTCCATGCGATGACCGCCTTCGCCCGCGCGCCCCCGGCGGAGGTGCCCACGCGCAGAATATCCCTCAGCGCATCTTCCCTGCCTTCAGCCGCAAAAGACGCCTGCAGATTGTTCCGGTGGGTCAACACCTCCGATGCAAGCTCAACCAGCTTGCCGACTTCGATGTGTGTGGTCTGCCTTGCCCTGGGACCGATGACGGGGGCAAATTCCAGCGCACCCATGCCGCGTTCGCCGGTGTAGCAAAGCCGCTCAATCGCGTTGAAGGAACCCGGTTGCCGCCCCTGCGATGCCAGCCAGGCATCGATCAGCGCGTTGCCGAATTTGTCCGGCAGCGAGTCGGCCAGCAGGCCGGGCAATCCGAGAAAAGTCGGGCGGGAAAGCTCGGGAAAGCGGTACAGGCGCCGGGAAAGCGGCATCACAATCGGCGCGATCTGAATACCGCTCTGCGCGAATGCCGCATCGTATTCAAAGCTGGCGACGTCCTCCCCGTCCTGCAGCGAGACCGCGCCGATGGTTTTACCCCACAGCCTGACTTCGGCAAGCGTGCTCATGGCTTCTCATCCCATTGCCAGGGTTTGCCGGTCGCCTTTGCGGTACCTTTACCCGAAGCCCGTTGCCGGACCTTGCCCTTTTGCTTCAACAAATCCATCGGTCGAGGCCCAGACTCCGGTATCAGGCTATCCAGCCCGGATGCGGCGTCCAGCACCCGCAGCACACGAACCAGGGTGGACAACTGTGACGTTTGCCCGGCCTCCATGCGCTCGAGGGTACGCTTGGCGATCCCCGCCTGTTCGGCCACAGCCGCCTGGGTGAGCTGCAATTCAACCCGGCGACCGGCAATCCGTGCGCCCAGTTCGGCGAGCACGGCATCATCGGTGAGCAGGCCAGTGATTTTCATAGTCGTAATTTATTGCGAGTACACCCGTTAAACAGCCATATATCGTCAGATAATGCGATATGTAGCCTAAGAATAAACTTTAGTCAAGTCGCAATAAATAGCGAGATAATGACTTTGATCTTGCTTTGTCGCAATATCTTGCGATATATGCTGCCTGATTGATGAGCCAGCCCCGATTGCCGTGGATGCGGTGTGCAGATGGCGAAACTGCCCGAGCAAAGCGCCCTCGACCTCGGCGTAGCGCGGGTTGAATTCCCGCAGCTTGGCGTCGAGCAGGTCTTCGAAGAAAAGCGAACGGATTTTGGCGCTGTCGGCGGGCGGCACGAACGGATCAAATCCGCGCCGCTGCTCGGCTTCCTCGCGGGACACAAACGTCCAACCGATGGCCTCGGCGTATTCGAGGATTCGGGCTTGGACGGTTTTGTGTTCTCCGGGAGTGGGCATACGTAAGGCTTGCTAAGAGGCGACCAAGACCACATGCGCAACCTCCTGCTCGTTCGCACTAATTGTCCGATCGAATCGAAACCTCGGCGCTGGAATTCCATCAGAAAACTTCCGGAATGCTGTGTTGTAGAAGTTCCGAAGAATGAAGCCGCCAAAGGCAAGTGGACTCACAGGCGAGCATACGGGAATTCTACAATTTTGATATTGGCCCAACGTTAAGTGCGAATACGGGTGATCTACGTCAACGTAACGGTCGTTGTCGGCATTGAAATCGAATCGAATGGGGAACGGCACAATGTTTCGCGCGACGATGTCAGCGTATATGTCATCCGACAAATAGACTTCAGGATCATTCTGAAAGTGCTCCAGATCCGGCGAAGGGAAGTAGCTGAGGCTGTGCTCAATGATGTTTCCGCCTTCAAACCGGTATCGCAGGCAGACCAAAGCACCATCAAGCAGTTTCATATTGAAACACCCGGCTTCGGAAAGCGAATTGTAGATGTCACTATAGGAGACATTCCGCAGGGCCACAGTTAGGGAGCCAGCGTTTTTGACGGTGATCTCGAAACTCGCGTTCATCTCACCGTGTGTCGACGGGAAGTTTTGCTCGTTTGACAAGCTCAATTCCAC
>JBATOB010000021.1:0-6098 GCA_049290655.1 Chromatiaceae bacterium
TCGTCCGCGCGAACAGCGTCGCCGGCACGGCCACCCTCACCGCCAACGGCGGGGTCGGCGTGACACCTGCCAACGATGGCGGTGGCGGCGGCGGTGCAGGTGGCAGCGTGTTGGTGTTTGCCCGCACCGGCGGGTTGAGCACCCTGAACATTACCGCCAACGGTGCCAATGGCACCAACGCCGATCCGACGGGGGTTGTGCACGGCCCCGGCGGCGGCGGTGCGGGCGGCGTGATCTATCTCTCCAGCCCCGCCGGCTCCACCAGCGTGGTCAGGGGCGTCAACGGCACCACCACGACGGCCGCGATCCCCTTCGGCGCCGCACCGGGGACGGCCGGCGCGGCTAATACCGCGCTAGCCGAAAGTCAGATACCCGGCGTCATCTCCGGCGCGACCTGCAAGGCCACCCTGGCCAGTATCGCGGGATTCGGGGCGACGGCGGAAGGTGGGCGGGTGGTGCTGCACTGGGAAACCGCCTTCGAACTGGGCACGGCGGGTTTCCACGTCGAACGGCTCGAACCCATCAGCGGCGACTACGAGCGCCTCAACGACACCCTGTTGCCGGCCCTGATCACCTCCCCGCGGGGTGGCCGATACACCTTCCTGGACCCGGACGCCTGGCCGCGGGAGACCTATAGCTACCGTCTGGTGGAGCAGGAGGTCTGGGGCGGCACGCGCGTTCACGGCCCCTACCGCGTGACCCCGGTGGAGCCGCGGCAACCGTTGGCGAAGGTGGCGTCCGCGCCAGAGCTCCCAGCGAGCCACGCGGACCAGGGTTACGCCGACCCGGCCCAGGGTTACCAGGCTGTTCCCCACCCGCTCGTTGGCCGCGGTGCCGCGCGGCGCACGCTGGCGGCAGCCCCAACGGCAAGTAGTACCAAGAGCCTGGTCGCGGGTTCGGCGCAGATCCCGGTCCGTCGGAACCATCTGTTCTACGCCAGCACCGCCCAACTCGCCCAGGTTCTGGACAGCACCGAGGACCAGGTGCGGGGGTGGCTGCGTAACAAGAAACTGGAGCTGACTACGGTGGGCCGGGACGTAGCCTGGCTGCCAGCGGCGGACGCGGCCGGAATCCTGTTTTACGGCGAGGCCATCGATAGCCTCTATACCCTGGATAACATCTACCGGGTGCGGTCGAACCAGAAGGGCAAGGTGATGGGAGAGTCGGCCGGACAGGCGCCTCCAGCCACGACCGCCGACACCTTCGATGATACCATCAGGGTGGAGCAGGACCTTTTTGCCGCCACCGTGGTGGCCACCGACCCCGAAAGCGATTACTGGTATTGGGCAGGCATCATTGGGGGCGGCATTCCCGGCTGGAGTAGCAGGGAGCTTACCCTCCCCCTGCCTGACGTGGCCGGGGACGGCATGCTTAAGGTGTTCCTGAAGGGCGCTGGCCCCGGAACGCACCCGGTGAGGGTGTCGATCAATGGTCGGATGCTCGGCGAGGGGACCTGGAACGACCTGGCGGACTACGAACTGCGATTGCCGGTGACGGGCGCGCAACTCCAAAGCGGCGACAATACCCTGGAAGTTCGCGCCCTGGGCGATTCGGGCAATCTCTTCTATCTCGACCGCATCGAGGTGAACTACCGCCGCCTGGCACGCGCCGTCAACGACTCGCTCAGCTTGAAAGCCGAGCGCGACGGCCCGCTGGCGGTGGAGGGATTCAGCGCGGCGGACATCGGCGTCTTCGACATCACCGACCCCAAGCGACCCGTCCACGTCACCGCGGCAGCCGTGACGCCCGGCGCGGCGGGACAAAGCGTGACCTTCACCGCCAAGCAGGGCCGGCGCTACCTGACGCTTACCGGCGGTGCGATTGCCCAGGCCACCCCGGTGCCCATGACCGCCGCCGACCTCGGCTCCGCCCGCGACCGGGTGGATTATCTGGTCATCGCCCCCCCCGCGCTGCGGGAGGCGGCCCAGACACTGGCCGACTACCGCCAGGGAAGGGCCCTGGATAGCCGGGTGGTAGGCGTCGACGAGATCTACGACAGCTACAACTGGGGCGTCGCCAGCCCCCACGCCCTGCGCGAATTTCTCCGCTGGGCCACCCAGAGTTGGGGGGTGCGTTACGTGGTGCTGGCCGGTACCGGTAGCTTCGATTACCGTGACCTCTGGGGTCAGGGTGAGCTGCAGGCCCCCACCCTGATGACCTCCACGCCCTTCGGCCTGTTCGGCTGCGACAACTGCCTTGTGGACTTCAACGGTGACGGCGCGCCGGATGTGGCGCTCGGCCGCATCCCCGCGGCGAACGAGGCGGACCTCCAGGCGTATCTGGCCAAGGTCGACGTCTACGAAAAAGAGGCGGTGCCGCTGCCTCAGGCCGCGGCGATGCTGCTGGCCGACAAGTCGGACCCCGCCGCCGGGTACTTCTCTCGGGATAGCGATTGGGTGGCGGAACAGCTGCCGTCCGAGGCAAACGTGAGCCGGATCTATCTCGACCAGTATGACGACATCGACGCCGCGCGGTCGCTGCTGTTTGCTGCCATGAACCAGGGCACGGGCTGGGTCAACTATCTCGGTCATGGCGGTATCGACCGGTTCGGCGGCTCGCAAGACCTCTTGACCAGTGACGATATGGGAGCCCTGCACAGCCCCGGCCCACTGCCGGTGGTCAGCGCGCTGACTTGCGCGGCGAACCGCTTCGAGATTCCCGGCTACGCGGCGCTCGGCGAGGAGTTGGTCCTGGACGCCGACGGCGGCGCCATCGCCGTCTGGGCGCCCACGGGGCTGTCGCTGAACGAACCCGCGGTACAACTCAACCGGAGCCTGTTTGACGCGGTTTACCAGCAATGGGCACCCACCCTGGGTGAGGCGGTCCAGCAGGCATTGGGGGACAACCGGCGGGGCGACGAGGTGCCAGCGTTCATGTTGCGCATTTACAGCCTGCTGGGCGACCCTGCTCTTGAATTGCGCTAATGATTGAGACGGGATGCCCCTGGCTTTCCTTCGACAGGAGGGCAGGGGTGTCCCGCAAACGGAGGCCAGAGGCTACCATGACCGACGATACCCAACCCCTCCGCGCAACGGTTGATGCGCCGGCCAAGAAGCCCTACGAGCCACCGCGCATCCTCTCTCGCGAATCCTTGGAAGCGGTTGCGGCCGTCTGTAGGGGCGGCACTTCCAAGGGCAATGTGATTCAGTGCCCAGCCGGCCCGATCAAGTCTTAGCGAATATGCGCCGTTCCCGCGGTTGCCCGGTGCCGCGCGGATACGGGCTCTCCCTCCAGACACGAGCGCGGGTGGGCACGATGTCCGTGCCCGCGCAGTCGTGGTCTGAGTCGTGGGGCGGATGGGCGCGGCGTATCCGCCAAGGCCATGGGGCATTACAGTATGAATTTGTTAGATAGGGTGAGTATCCCCGCGCGGGTGATGGCGCGCACGGTGGGCGAGGAGACGGTAATACTGGATGTTGCCAGTGGGACCTATTTTGGGCTCGACCTGGTGGGGGCACGGATGTGGCAACTCATGGACGACGGTAAGACCCTCGCCGAGATTTGCGACCTGATGCTGGAAGAGTACGAGGTGTCGCGCGAAGAGCTGGAACGGGACATCCTGAAGCTGGCGCAAGAGCTGGCGGCCCGGGGGGTGATCGGCCCGGCATAAGGCCAGGCGATCAGTATTGAACCTCGGCCCGGCCACGGGGGGCCTTCTTTCAAGGCAAGAGCCGATCCTGCGCGCGAGCCAGGGAATACTTGGCGAGACCGCGCAAGACGGTAAGCGGACTGTCGTGCCACGGCAATTGATGCATGAGGTAGCTCACCGTCTTTGACGTCGACCACCGGCCGGGGGTGGGGGCCTTTTGCGGGTGTCGCCCGCTCAACAGCCGACGCAACGCACGCGACAACTCCCACTGGTGGGCCCGTAACCAGACGAGATCCATGTTGGGCTTGCCGTGACCGATGAGAAACCGCAGATCGCGCTGGACCCTTTCCGGATCAAAAAGGGGATCGGCGCTGGCGTGGAGAACGACTAATAACAACAGGTCTTCCATCGTAGGATAACGGAAACCCCTTCTGCCCGATGGTTTGGCGCGCGCAAGGATCTCGGCATACGGAATGGGGCGGAGCAGAATCTTGTCCAGGCAGCGATGCACCTCAACCCAACCGGGTAGCCGCTGTTCATGCTGATGGAATATGCGCTCGCCGAACCGAAAATGTCGCGAGTGGGGTGCGTCTTCTTCATAGCCAAGCTCTGTCAGCGCCGTGGCAATAGGCTCCGCGTCATCACCCACCAACAGGTCAATGTCGGATGACAAGCGAATCTCGGCCTTGGGAAAGGCCAAGTCAACGATTGCCTGCCCTTTGACGATCACGGGTGCCAGGTTGCGTGCCGCAAATTCCTTCCCCAGCTCATTCAACCGATATTCATAGAACATCGACTCGCCCAGGGCTTGACCCTGCGTGGACAGCAATTTTTTGGTTTCTAGCGTCATCCCCCTCGTACCCCATATAATCCCATGGTTTAATGGTCGTGTCGGTACCGCCGAGAAGGTAACAGTAAGACGCCCCGGTGGGGGGCGCGATGGCGAGTAGCTGGGTGAATCGGGATTTTGTCGTGGGATGATTGTACCTGAACCAATAGCAGCCCAGGTACGGCGGCAACTCATTCCGGGAGATCCCGCGATCGAGTTGACTACCCACCCCCCCCATGGTTACATGCACCCGCGTTCGGGGCTGAACGCACGCCCAGCTTGCCCGAACAAGCCCCGGCAAAGGGCCCCGCACCCCGTTGCCGTCCATGTCACGGTAGGGCGGTAGCGTGCCCGAGACCCGACCGGACAGCTCCCACGCCCCCTTGAGCAACGTCGGCCCCTCCAAGAACGACCCCTAGGCGACTAAAGTCCCCCTACCCTTGGTCCCTCTCCAATGAACTACGCCTTGCGCAAACGCATCCTGGTCACCGGCGGCGCCGGCTTCCTCGGCAGCCACCTCTGCGAGCGCCTCCTCGCCGACGGCCACGACGTCATCTGCGTGGACAATTTCTTCACCGGCACCAAGGATAACATCGCCCCTCTGCTCGACAACCCCTACTTCGAGCTAATGCGCCACGACGTCACCTTCCCCCTCTACGTGGAAGTGGACGAAATCTACAACCTCGCCTGCCCGGCCTCGCCCATCCACTACCAGTACGACCCGGTGCAGACCACCAAGACCAGCGTCCACGGCGCCATCAACCTGCTCGGCCTGGCCAAGCGGGTCAAGGCCAGGATCCTGCAGGCCTCCACCAGCGAGGTCTATGGCGACCCCGCCATCCACCCCCAGCCGGAGCACTACTGGGGCCACGTCAACCCCATCGGCCCGCGCTCCTGCTACGACGAGGGCAAACGCTGCGCCGAGACCCTCTTCTTCGACTACCGCCGCCAGCACGACCTGCGCATCAAGGTCGCCCGCATCTTCAACACCTACGGCCCGCGCATGCACCCCAACGACGGCCGCGTCGTCTCCAACTTCATCGTCCAGGCCCTGCGCAACCAGCCCATCACCCTCTATGGCGACGGTACCCAGACCCGTTCCTTCTGCTACGTGGACGACCTCATCGAGGGCTTCGTCCGCCTCATGAACAGCCCCGACGACCTCGCCGGCCCCGTCAACCTTGGCAACCCCGGTGAGTTCACCATGATCGAGCTGGCCGAGACCATCCAGGACCTCACTGGCTCGCGCTCACCCCTGGTCCAGGAGCCCTTGCCGCAAGACGACCCCAAACAGCGCCAACCCGACATCCGCCTGGCCAAGCAACACCTTGGCTGGGAGCCCAGGGTCCCCCTGCGCGAGGGGCTGCGACCGACCATCGCCTATTTCGAGCAGTTGCTCCAAAAGTGGTAGAACAGGGTGCTTGACAGGGGGTAGGGGGCAGGGGCGTGATGGAAGAACCAAAGTCCAGCCGGATCCTTCATGGCATCCCCAGTCTCAACCCCCGGCACGGTGGCCCCTCGCGCACCGTGGTGGCCCTCACCGATACCCTGGCGCGGTGCCCGGGCGTCGCAATCTGTCTCGTGAGTCAGGGCGCCCGGGAGGGGCCGATGACCCCATCGGCCGAGCCGCGAGTCGCGCGGCGGGTCGTCACCAGCCGCTCCCGGCTGGCGTTGGCGCTG
>JBATOB010000022.1:0-1666 GCA_049290655.1 Chromatiaceae bacterium
CGCTATAATCACCACATTCCCCAGCGCGCGTTAGGACATCTCTCACCCGTTCAGGCCCGGCAAGATTGGCAGGAGAGGTGCCCAGCGTTATTTAAAAAGCAGGTATACAATCTCACGGGTCTTGACACTATTGAAGCGGCTGAATCTTGAACGGTTCTTCACCATTCATTACCAATTTCCAATCGGCCATCAACTCAACCTTGTGGAGTTCAGCCCATGCCAAAACAAGCTTTGTCTGTTTTCTTGGTAAGTCGCCCCCAATTACTTCGCATGTGCGGATATCCATAGTCGCCTTGTGTTCCCCGTAATACACATGGGAATGTGGAGGCGGATGTGCAGTCGGCGCGAAATACATCCGTATGATGATACCGCAGAACATCGAAATTGTTGGCATAAGGTGAGAACTCTCCTTCACGTCCAACGTTGCAATTCGGTGGGCGGCAAAAAGCGCAGCTTTTTGCCGGTCCGCTGGCATGACTTGTTATGCCTCATCTTGCGGCAGGAGATGAGGGTTCCATACAACTTCCCAGAGATGCCGATCAGGGTCCTGGAAATAGCCTGCATAGCCTCCCCAGAACGTATCTTGAGCGAGTTTCACTACAACGGCCCCAGCATTTCGTGCTTGTTTCATTACGGCATCAACCTCTGCTCTAGAAGAAACGTTGTGTCCGAGCGTGAATTCAGTTGCGCTCTTTTCTTCCAGCAAAAGGCCTGAATCATGTGCGATGCTCTTGCGAGGCCAGACAGCCAACTTCAAGCCAGCTTGCAACTCAAAGAAAGCCACCGCTCCATATTCGAACTCTTTACCGATGATGCCTTCGGTCTTTAGGCCAAGGCCATCGCGGTAGAAGGAAACAGCACGCTCCAAGTTGTCAACGCCAATGGTGATTACAGTGATGCGTGGCTTCATAGGGGCGCACTCCTTGAGGCATAAGGTTCTGCCTAAAGCGACCCGAACCGCGGCGCGCCGAGTTCGCGCACCTGCTCGGATGCCCGCCTGCGGTTTGGGGTCGCTTTTGAGGCGGTTGTTAGGGCTGCTTTTCGGTAGCATGCAAGAGCGCCTCGCCCTGTTTTGTGACTCTCATTAGAAAGCGTAACGCCTCGTTCACCGAGTTCGAATCCGGAAAAGCAGACGCGACGTCCGGTGCCAAAACGACGCCATGTTGCGAAAACATGCCGCGGGCGGGACCGAACTTCCTAACGCGGAGAGTTTTAAGATCATACTCGGGGAGGAGATCATCCTCCTGACTAGACTCAGTGTTCTTCATAAGCTTGTCGCTCCCGTTTGGTCGCGAGTCGAGCGCTGATTAGGCGGGTGACGTTACCGCACTCTGTATATGAGACAACGAGGATGCGTCGCCGTTCTGAGCATCCAACCCTGATATACCGATGCTCGTTTTCCGAATGTTCTGGATCGAAGAAATCGATGTAAAGCGGGTCATCGAAAGCGCCCACGGATTCATCGAAGGAGACACCGTGCTTTGTCAGGTTCCGCGTCGCTTTGTCTTCGTCCCAATCTAACGTCATTCTTCGGGTCTCTACCGGCGGCTTTCTTAGTTCGACGCAGTTGAATGAGCGGGTTGCACGAGCATCTCTTCAGCCCTAACGTTCGCCATAACCGGCAGTGAGAAGTGGTGCGACGAAGGAGCGCCGCTTTTCACTGTCC
>JBATOB010000023.1:0-12417 GCA_049290655.1 Chromatiaceae bacterium
GGGTTGCGGTCCGCCGCAACCCAATACCCCCTTCCGACCGCCTCCGGGAAACCGGGGGCGGATTTTGGGGTAAAGAGGTCAGAGCCCCTTACCGGGTAGACTCCGGGTTAACCTTCCATCCTCTACCACCGCCCAACCCGCCCGGGTTGGGCGTTTTTTTGTCGGCGGGGTTTGGGGTGTGCGCTGATGGTGGGCACTGCGTACCCCCCTCTGCCGGACAGGGGCATTCGCCCCGTCCGGAGCGTTTTCGGGGCCGATGCCAGTAGGTACGAGGTGGCCCCTCGATCTCCACCCGCGCGGGACTGTTACCTTTCCGCCTCGTGGTTCCGCTGGACGCTGTCGGGCCCTCTAGCACACCGCCAAGGCCTAGGCATCCCGAACGCTGGCGGGGGCCAACCCGCCCCTGGCAGCCGACCACAACGGTACTTCTGAACCCCGGGAAACCGATCAAGGTGGAGCGCATGAACTAAGGCCTCTACGGCATGACTCATGCGACCACTGCCTTGACACTTACCCTTGAGTCCTTCAAAGGGCTATGGCGCCTTGAAGACCCAGATCGCGCCACAGCCGCAGCACGGGGCCCGCCTGATTCATGCTGTAGAAATGCAGGCCCGGGGCGCCGCCCGCCAGGAGGCGCCGGCAGAGGCCGAGGACCACCTCATGACCGAAGGCGCGGATGGCCTCGATGTCGTCGCCCATGGCCTCCAGGCGTTTGCGGACCCAGCGCGGGATCTCGGCGCCGCAGGCGTCGGAGAAGCGGGCGAGCTGGGAGAAGTTGGTGATCGGCATGATGCCGGGCAGGATGGGGATCTGGATGCCCCGGGCCGCGCAGCGCTCGATGAAGCCAAAGTAGGCCTCCGGGTTATAGAAATACTGGGTGATGGCGCCGTTGGCGCCGGCCTCGACCTTGCGCTGGAAGTTGGCCAGGTCCTGATCGGCATTGGCGGCCTGGGGATGGACCTCGGGGTAGGCCGCCACCTCGATGCGGAAGTGGTCGCCGGTCTCCTGACGGATGAAGGCGACCAGTTCGTTGGCGTTGCGGAAGTCCCCAGCGGCACCCAGCCCCATGCCGGAGGGCAGATCGCCGCGCAGGGCCACCAGGCGGCGGATGCCCTGGCCCTGGTAACGGCTCAGGATGGCCTGGACCTCGGCGCGCGTGGAGCCGATGCAGGCCAGGTGCGGGGCGGCCTCAACGCCCTTGGCGAGGAGCAGGTCCAGGGTCTCGAAGGTGCTGTCCCGGGTGGAGCCGCCGGCCCCGTAGGTGACGGAGAAGTACTCCGGCCCCACGGCATGCATCAGGTCGATGCTGGCGGCGAGCTTGATCATCCCCTCCGGGGTCTTGGGCGGGAACAACTCGAAGCTGAAAGAGGCTGGGTGGGTATGGGGGGCTGGCATGCGTGCTCCGGTCAAGGGCGCGGACGGGGTTATCCGGGGGCAGGGCAGGGGGATGATGGGGTTAGGCGGGGCAGGAGCCCCCCCATAACACAAAACGCCATCAATGAGGATGCGTATCCTTGGGGGGCGGGGCGCCATCAATACCGATAGTATTCAGGTTTGTAGGGTCCTTCCACCGGCACGCCGATATAGTCGGCCTGGGACTGGCTGAGCTGGCTGAGGATGGCGCCGATCTTACCCAGGTGCAGGCGAGCAACCTCCTCGTCCAGCTTTTTCGGCAGGACATAGACGCCAATCGGGTACTGGTCGGGATGGTTGAAGAGCTCCATCTGGGCCAGGATCTGGTTGGTGAAGCTGTTGGACATGACGAAGCTGGGGTGGCCAGTGGCGCAGCCCAGGTTCACCAGGCGGCCCTTGGCGAGCAGGATGATGCGCCGGCCGGTGGGGAAGATGACGTGATCCACCTGGGGCTTGATCTCGTCCCAGATGTACTGCTCAATGGAGGCGACGTCGATCTCGTTGTCGAAGTGGCCGATATTGCAGACGATGGCCTGGTCCTTCATGGCCAGCATGTGGTCATGGGTGATGATGTCGAGGTTGCCGGTGGCGGTGACAAAGATGTCCGCCAAGGGGGCGGCCTCTGCCATGGTGACGACCTTGTAACCTTCCATGGCGGCCTGGAGGGCGCAGATGGGGTCGATCTCGGAGACCCAGACCTGGGCGCCCAGCCCGCGCAGGGACTGGCAGCAACCCTTGCCGACGTCACCGTAACCGCAGACCATGGCGACCTTGCCGGCGATCATGACATCGGTGGCGCGCTTGATGCCGTCCACCAGGGATTCGCGGCAGCCGTAGAGGTTGTCGAACTTGGACTTGGTGACCGAGTCGTTGACGGTCATGGCCGGGAAGAGGAGGGTCCCGGCCTTGGCCCTCTCGTAGAGGCGATGGACGCCGGTGGTGGTCTCCTCGGTGACGCCGCGAATCGCGGCGGCGAGCCGGGTCCAGTGCTGGTTGTCGCGCTGGAAGGTCCGGCCGAGGACGCCGAGGAGGGCGCGCCATTCCTCGTTGTCCTCGGCGGTCGGGGTGGGGACGGCGCCGGCCTTCTCGTACTCGCCGCCCTTATGGACCAGCAGGGTGGCGTCGCCGCCGTCATCCAGGATCATGTTGGGGCCGCCGCCGTCGGGCCAGTTGACCACCTGCTCGGTGCACCACCAGTACTCCTCCAGGGTCTCGCCCTTCCAGGCATAGACCGGGACGCCGCCCGCGGCGATGGCGGCGGCGGCGTGGTCCTGGGTGGAAAAGATGTTGCAGGAACACCAGCGCACCTGGGCGCCGAGTTCGACCAAGGTCTCGATGAGGACCGCGGTCTGGATGGTCATGTGCAGGCTGCCGGTGACGCGGGCACCGCTCAGGGGCTGGGTGGCCGCGTACTTACGGCGCAGGGCCATGAGACCGGGCATCTCGGTCTCGGCGATGGCGATTTCCTTGCGGCCCCAGGCGGCCAGGGCAATGTCGGCAACCTTGTAGTCGGTAAACTCACTCATGGTAGTCAACTCCAGTGATTAACATCAGTGAGCGCCGTTGGAACGGTTGTCCACCACCGAGCCTGGCCCCTGTGGGGGGTCGCAACGCTCCTCGGTGTGGGGTGAGGGAAGAATTAGAGCCTAAAGCCCGGCCGCGGCGCGCAGGTCCTCCGCGCGGTCGGTGCGTTCCCAGGTGAACTCCGGCTCCTCGCGACCGAAGTGTCCATAAGCAGCGGTCTTTAGGTAGATGGGCCGCACGAGATCCAGCATCTGGACTATGCCGTAGGGACGCAGGTCGAAGTGTTCGCGCACCAATTGGGCGATGCGCTCCTCGTCAATCTTGGCGGTGCCGAAGGTCTCGATGGAGATGGAGGTCGGCTCGGCCACGCCGATGGCATAGGAGACCTGAATCTCGCAGCGGTCGGCTAGCCCGGCGGCGACGATGTTCTTGGCCACATAGCGCCCGGCGTAGGCGGCCGAGCGATCTACCTTGGATGGGTCCTTGCCGGAGAAGGCGCCGCCGCCGTGACGGGCCGCCCCGCCGTAGGTATCGACGATGATCTTGCGCCCGGTCAGGCCGCAGTCCCCGACGGGACCGCCGATGACGAAGGAGCCGGTGGGGTTGATGTGGAACTTGGTCCCCGCGTGGATCCACTCCTTGGGGATGATGGGTTGGATGATGTTCTCCATCACCGCCTCGCACAGGTGCTTGTAGTCCACCTCCGGGTCGTGCTGGGTGGACAGCACCACCGCATCCACCGCGACTACCTTACCGTCGGAGTAGCGCAGGGTTACCTGGCTCTTGGCGTCCGGGCGCAGCCAGGGCAGGACGTGGGTCTTGCGCATCTCGGCTTGACGCTGCACCAGGCGGTGGGCATAGGTGATGGCCGCGGGCATCAAGACATCGGTCTCGTTGGTGGCGTAGCCGAACATCAGGCCCTGGTCGCCGGCCCCCTGCTCCTCGGGGGCGGAACGGTTCACGCCCTGGGCGATGTCGCTGGACTGCTTGCCGATCAGGGACATGACGGCACAGGTCGAGCCGTCGAAGCCGACATGGGAACTGGTGTAGCCGATGTCGCGGACCACCTTGCGCACTACCTCATCGAGGTCGACCCAGGCGTTGGTCGTGATTTCCCCGCCGACGATCACGGCCCCGGTCTTGATCATGGTCTCGCAGGCGACGCGGGCATGCTGGGGGTCGGGGTCCTGGGTCAGGATCGCGTCCAGGACCGCGTCGGATATCTGATCGGCGACCTTGTCGGGATGACCCTCGGAGACGGATTCCGAGGTGAAGATGGTTTCTTTCGACATGGTGGGTAGGGATCCTTGGCTGTGGCTCCCGAGGGCGCCGGATGAAAACGGCGGATTTTAGGGCTCTTGGCCCCTCATTCCTAGTGGCGGTCTTGGATATTTCCGCGCAAGAGGTAAGATGAAGTGGTTTCGCGCACTGTCTTTCCCTAATTTAGATTCCGCGAGGAGAGGTCCCCCATGGTATCCCTGCAAACGCCACTTTGTGATTTTGGTCGGTTAGCGCCGGATTTCAACCTGCCCGGCGTGGATGGCCGCCGCTGGACCCGCGACGACTGCAAGGGCGACCAGGGGCTGTTGGTCATGTTCATCTGCAACCATTGTCCCTACGTCAAGGCGGTCATCGACCGCATCATCCGCGATGCCCGGGACCTGGCCCCCCTCGGCATCCGGTGCGTGGCCATCATGTCCAACGACCCCAGCGACTACCCGGAGGACTCCTTCGAGAACATGGGTTGCCTCGCCCAGGAGCTAAATTTCCCTTTCCCCTACCTGCTTGACGAGACCCAGGAGGTGGCCAAGGCCTATGGCGCCGTCTGCACCCCGGATTTTTTCGGCTACAACGCCGGCCTGGAGCTCCAATACCGGGGCCGCCTCGACGAGAGCCGCAAGGAGGCCGCCCCCGCGGGCGTCCGTCGCGACCTTTTCGAGGCCATGAAAGTGGTTGCCGCCACCGGGGAAGGCCCACGAGACCAGATTCCCAGCATGGGCTGCTCCATCAAGTGGCGGGAAGACTGACGGTTTTCCTTGCCGCCATGGGCCAAGGTCCGGGGCTGTGTAACAAAATCAGTATATTAGAATCTATAAAAGTATTTTTGCCCCCATAAGCCCAGTTGGTTTGCGGTGAGGGGCTGAATTGGGCCAAAATACATGACCTTTTGCCATGCTGGCCAGGGGCGGGCAGCCCACCAAGCCAGACGCCGACCACAAGACTTCGGTCTCCACAACAACTACGAGGAGGGGCTTCATGTCCTCACGCAAAGAACTGGCGAACGCTATCCGCGCCCTGAGCATGGATGCGGTTCAGAAGGCCAAGTCCGGTCACCCGGGCGCCCCCATGGGCATGGCGGATATCGCCGAGGTGCTGTGGAACGAGTATATGCGCCACAACCCGGTCAATCCCGACTGGGCCAACCGCGACCGCTTCGTGCTCTCCAACGGGCACGGCTCCATGCTGATTTACTCCCTGCTGCACCTCACGGGTTACGACATCGGCGTCGAGGACCTCAAATCTTTCCGGCAACTCCATTCCAAGACGCCGGGACATCCCGAGTACGGCTATGCCCCCGGCATCGAAACCACCACGGGTCCCCTGGGGCAGGGCCTCACCAATGCGGTGGGCATGGCCCTCGCCGAGAAGGTCCTCGCCGGCCAATTCAACAAGCCCGGCCACGAGATCGTCGATCACCATACCTATGTCTTCCTGGGTGATGGCTGCCTGATGGAGGGTATCTCCCACGAGGCCTGCTCCCTGGCGGGCGCCCTGGGTCTGGGTAAGCTGATCTGCTTCTACGACGACAACAACATCTCCATCGATGGCGAGGTGCGCGGTCACGGCAATACCCCGGCCTGGTTCCTGGACGATACCCCCAAGCGCTTCGAGGCCTATGGCTGGCATGTCACCCCCAAGGTTGATGGCCATGACCCCGAGGCCATCAAGGCCGCCATCGAGGTGGCCCGCGCCATGGATGGCAAGCCGTCCCTGATCTGCTGTCAGACCATCATCGGCTTCGGCTCACCCAACAAACAGGGGAAGGAAGACTGCCACGGCGCCCCCCTGGGCGACGATGAGATAGCCCTGACCCGTGAAAACCTGGGCTGGCGTCATGCCCCCTTCGAGATCCCCCAGGATGTCCAAGCCGCCTGGGATGCCCGGGATGCGGGTGCCCGCGCCGAGGCCGAATGGAATGCCCGCTTCGAGGCCTATGCCGCGGCTTATCCCACCCAGGCGGCGGAGTTCCAGCGCCGCATGGCCGGGGACCTGCCCGCCGACTGGGCCGAGAAGTCCGATGCCTTCGTTGCCGCCGTGGTGGCCAAGGCCGAGACCATTGCCTCCCGCAAGGCCTCGCAGAATGCCCTGGACGGTTTTGGCCCGCTGCTGCCGGAACTGCTGGGTGGTTCCGCCGACCTGGCCGGCTCCAACCTGACGATCTGGAAGGGCTGCAAGGGCGTTAGCCGCACGGATGCCTCGGGCAACTACATCTACTATGGCGTGCGTGAGTTCGGCATGTCCGCCATCATGAACGGCGCCGCCCTGCATGGGGGCTTCGTCCCCTACGGCGCCACCTTCCTCATGTTCTCCGAATATGCCCGCAATGCCCTGCGCATGGCGGCCTTGATGAAGGTGCCGAGCATCTTTGTCTATACCCACGACTCCATTGGTCTGGGCGAGGATGGCCCCACCCACCAGCCCGTCGAGCAGATCCCGACCCTGCGCCTCATCCCCAACATGAGCGTCTGGCGCCCTTGCGACGCGGTCGAGTCCGCCGTCGCCTGGAAGTTGGCGATCGAGCGCAAGACGGGGCCAAGCTGCCTGATCTTCTCCCGCCAGAACCTGGCCCACATGGACCGCGATGCCAACCAGATGGCAGGCATCACCCGCGGCGGCTATGTGCTGCGCGATTGCGCCGGTACGCCGGATGTCATCCTCATCGCCACGGGTTCCGAGGTGGAGCTGGCGGTCAAGGCCGCCGACGCCCTGGCGGCTGGCGGTAAGGCCGTGCGCGTGGTCTCCATGCCCAGCACCGATGCCTTCGATGCCCAGGACGCGGCCTATCGGGAGTCCGTGCTGCCCCGTGCCGTGACTACCCGGATCGCTATCGAGGCGGCCTGCACCGCTGGCTGGTGGAAGTATGTCGGTTGCCAGGGCGCCGTGGTCGGTATCGACCGCTTCGGTGAGTCCGCCCCCGCCGGCGATCTCTTCAAGGCCTTCGGCTTCACGGTCGATCAGGTGGTGGCCACCGTCAAGGGCCTCCTCTAAGACCCGTCGCGGGCGGTATCGGCCGCCCCGCATCTCCCTTATATCCCTTATACAACCAGACCAGGAGCAAACGCATGACGATCAAAGTGGGCATCAACGGTTTTGGCCGTATCGGCCGCATGGCCTTCCGCGCTATCGCCAAGGACTTTCCGGGCATCGAGGTGGTTGGCATCAACGACCTACTGGATCCCGACTACCTGGCCTATATGCTTAAGTATGATTCGGTCCATGGCAACTTCCCGGGCGACATCGCCGTTGACGGCAACACCATGATCGTCAATGGCAAGCGCATTCGTCTGACCGCCGAGCGCGACCCGGCCAACCTCAAGTGGGCCGACATCGGCGCCGAGCTGGTCATCGAGTGCACCGGCTTTTTCCTGGACGAGGCCTCCTGCCAGAAGCACATCGAGGCGGGTGCCAAGAAGGTGGTGCAGAGCGCCCCTTCCAAGGATGCCACCCCCATGTTCGTCTATGGCGTCAATCACAAGACCTATGCCGGCCAGACCATCATCTCGGCGGCCTCCTGCACCACCAACTGTCTGGCCCCGGTCGCCAAGGTGCTGCACGATAACTGGGGTATCAAGCGCGGCCTCATGACCACGGTGCATGCCGCCACCGCCACCCAGAAGACCGTCGATGGCCCCTCCATGAAGGATTGGCGCGGCGGTCGCGGCATCCTGGAGAACATCATCCCGTCCTCCACCGGCGCCGCCAAGGCGGTTGGCGTGGTGCTGCCCGAGCTGAACAAGAAGCTGACCGGCATGGCCTTCCGCGTCCCGACCTCCGACGTCTCCGTGGTCGACCTCACCGTCGAGCTGAACAAGGAGGCGGACTACGCCGACATCTGCAAGGCGATGAAGGCCGCTTCCGAGTCGGGCGACCTGGCCGGGGTCCTGGCCTACACCGACGAGAAGGTCGTCTCCACCGACTTCCGCGGCAGGTCCACCCCCTCGATCTTCGACTCCGAGGCCGGCATCGCCCTCGACAAGACCTTCGTCAAGGTCGTCGCCTGGTACGACAACGAGTACGGTTATACCTGCAACATGCTGCGCATGGTCGAGCACGTAGCCCAATAGGCGCCGGGCCACCGGCCGGCGGGCGGCGGCGCGGCTGCCGCCCGCTTAACCGGAGGCTTCAAGGGCAGGTCGGACCCTAGCGGTACCCAATACCAGAGTCATTCGGAAAGCCAGGCCCGTTTTCCCAATCACTTTAGTCGTCCATAACCAAGACACGGGGAGCAGTTTCATGTCATTCATCAAGTTGACCGATCTCGACCTGTCCGGCAAGCGGGTGCTGATCCGTGCCGACCTCAATGTCCCCGTCAAGGAGGGCAAGGTGACCTCGGACGCGCGCATCACTGCCTCCATGCCGACCATGGAGTATTGCCTCAAGGCCGGGGCCAAGGTGATGGTCACCTCCCACCTGGGGCGGCCGACCGAGGGGGAATGGACCCCCGAGGTGTCCCTGCGGCCGGTGGCGGACAACATCGCCGCGCGTCTGGGCAAGCCGGTGCGCTTGATTCGGGACTGGGTGGAGGGTGGCTTCGAGGTTGCCCCGGGTGAGTTGGTGGTGCTGGAAAACTGCCGCGTCAACAAGGGCGAGAAGAAGAACCTCGAGGAGACGGCCCGCAAGTACGCCGCCCTGTGCGATGTCTTCGTCATGGACGCCTTCGGCACCGCCCATCGCGCCGAGGCCTCCACCACCGGCGTCGGCGTTTACGCCTCCCTGGCCTGTGCCGGCCTGCTGCTGGCGGAAGAATTGGACGCCTTGGGCAAGGCCCTGGCCAACCCGGCCCGGCCCATGGTCGCCATCGTGGGCGGTTCCAAGGTCTCCACCAAGCTGACGGTGCTGGAGTCCCTGTCCCGGAAGGTCGATCAGCTCGTGGTCGGCGGCGGCATCGCCAATACCTTCCTCAAGGCCGCCGGCTATCCGGTCGGCAAGTCCTTGTGCGAGGACGACTTGGTCGAGACCGCCAAGGACCTGATGGGCAAGATGACCGCCCGCAATGCCACCATCCCCATCGCCGTGGACGTGGTGTGCGGCAAGCAGTTTGCCGAGAACGAGCCCGCCGTTCTCAAGAAGCCCGCCGAAGTGACCGATGACGACATGATCTTCGACATCGGCCCCGAGTCCGCCCAGCAACTGGCGGACATTATCGCCAAGGCCGGCACCATCATCTGGAACGGCCCGGTTGGCGTCTTCGAGTTTGACCAGTTCGGCGCCGGCACCAAAACCCTGGCCATGGCCATCGCCGAGGCCCCGGGCTTCTCCCTGGCGGGTGGCGGCGACACCATTGCCGCTATCCAGAAGTACGATATCTACGACCGGGTATCCTACATCTCCACCGCCGGCGGCGCCTTCCTGGAATTCCTGGAGGGCAAGACCCTGCCGGCCGTGGCCATGCTCGAGGCGCGGGCCAAGGGCTGAGAGTTCGGTTCGCCTACGGGCGCCGCCCGTCACCCCGTCCACCCCGAGCCCAGAGTTAACCTGTCGCCCCATGCCCCCCAGACGCACTAAGATCGTCGCTACCCTCGGCCCCGCCACGGATGGCGAGGGTACCCTTGACCGGCTCGTCGCCGCCGGTATTGATGTGGCCCGCCTCAACCTGTCCCATGACTCCCACGAGCGCCACCGTGAGCGCGCTCTCCTGCTGCGGGTCAGCGCCCAGGCCGCCGGCCGCGACGTGGCGGTGCTGGTTGACCTCCAGGGTCCCAAGATCCGCATCGGCCGTTTCGCCACTGGCGCCATCCGCCTGGCGGATGGCGATCGCTTCGCCATCGACGCCAACTGCCCCCTGGACGGGGGTGATGCCCATCGGGTCGGTACCACTTACCGCGCTTTGGCCGATGATGTGGCGCGGGGCGATAGCCTCATCCTCGACGACGGGGCCATCGAGCTCTGGGTGGAGGAAGTGGCGGGCGGGGCGATCCGCTGCAAGGTGGTGATGGGCGGGGTCCTGTCGGATAACAAGGGCATCAACAAGCGCGGCGGCGGTCTCTCCGCCCCGGCCCTGACCGATAAGGATATCCGCGACATCCGCTTTGCCGCCGAGATTGAGGCCGATTACCTGGCGGTATCCTTCGTGCGCGGTCCCGAGGATGTGCGTCAGGCCCGCGCCATCTTTGCCGAGGCGGGTGGCGAGGGCGGTATCGTTGCCAAGATCGAGCGCGCCGAGGCCTTGGAGACCATCGATGACATCATCATCGCCGCCGATGCCATCATGATCGCCCGCGGCGACCTGGGTGTTGAGATCGGCGATGCCGAGCTCCCCTCGGTACAGAAGGATCTGGTGCATCGGGCCCGCTCCCTGAATAGTGTGGTCATCACCGCCACCCAGATGATGCAGTCCATGATCGAGCACCCGGTGCCGACCCGGGCCGAGGTCTTCGACGTGGCCAATGCCGTCTTGGACGGCACGGACGCGGTCATGCTCTCCGCCGAGACCTCGGTGGGGGCGTACCCCATCAAGACCGTGGAGGCCATGCATCGCGTCTGCCTGGAGGCGGAGAAGAACGCCCTCGTTACCCGCTCCCATCACCGGCTGGATTCGGTCTTTGGCCGCGTGGACGAGGCGATCGCCATGGCCGCCATGTATGCCGCCAACCACTTGGGGGTGAAGGCCATCGCTGCCCTCACCGAGAGCGGTTCCACCGTCAAGTGGATGTCACGCATCAGCTCCGGCATCCCCATCTATGCCCTCACCCGGCACGTGCCCACCCGCCGCCAGGTCACCCTGATGCGGGGCGTCTATCCGATCAGCTTCGACGTCGCCCATACCGATATCCACGCCGTGAACAGTGAGGTCATCGAGGAACTGCTCCGCGCCGGCACCGTCCGCGAGGGCGATCTGGTCATCATTACCAAGGGCGACCGCCGCGGCGTCGAAGGCCAGACCAATGTCCTTAAGATCATGCGCGTGGGCGAGCACACCCTGCTGACCCACGACTGAACCCCGAACCCCGCCTCATCCGCCAACCCATCCACCGAAACGAGGAGACAAGACATGGCCCTGATTTCCCTGCGTCAGATGCTGGACCACGCCGCCGAGCATGGCTACGGCGTACCTGCCTTCAATGTCAACAACCTGGAGCAAATGCGCGCCATTATGGAAGCCGCCGAGCAGACCGATTCCCCGGTCATCGTGCAGGCCTCCGCCGGCGCTCGCAAATACGCCGGCGCCCCCTTCCTGCGCCACCTCATCCTCGCCGCCATCGAGGAGTTTCCCCAGATCCCGGTGTGCATGCACCAGGATCATGGCACCTCCATGCCCGTCTGCCAGCGCTCCATCCAGCTCGGCTTCTCCTCTGTCATGATGGATGGCTCCCTGGGCGTCGATGGCAAGACCCCGACCTCCTATGAATACAATGTGGCCATCACCAAGCAGGTGGTCGAGATCGCCCATGCCTGTGGCGTCTCCGTCGAGGGTGAACTGGGCTGCCTGGGCTCCCTCGAAACCGGCCAGGCCGGCGAGGAAGACGGTATTGGCGCCGAGGGCACCCTGGATCACAGCCAGCTCCTGACCGACCCCGAGGAGGCCGCCGACTTCGTCAAGAAGACGGGTGTCGACGCCCTGGCCATCGCCATTGGCACCTCCCATGGCGCCTACAAGTTCACCCGGCCGCCCACCGGCGATATCCTCGCCATCCAGCGCATCAAGGACATTAACGCCCGTATCCCCAACACCCACCTGGTCATGCACGGCTCCTCCTCCGTGCCCCAGGAGTGGCTGGCCATCATCAATAATTATGGCGGCAACATGGGCGAGACCTATGGCGTCCCGGTCGAGGAGATCGCCGAGGGCATCAAGAACGGCGTTCGCAAGGTTAACATCGACACCGACTTGCGCATGGCCTCCACCGGCGCCATCCGCAAGTTCCTAGCCGAGAACACCAAGGAGTTCGACCCCCGCAAGTACTTCACAGCCGCCACCAAGGCCATGAAGGGCATCTGCGTGGCTCGTTACGAGGCCTTTGGCACCGCCGGCAACGCCAGCAAGATCGTCGCCGGAGGCGTGCTGTCCCTCGACCGTATGACCGAGCGCTATCTGAAGGGCGAGCTGGATCCCCAGGTGAGGTAAGTCCGGGGCGGTACTGGCCCACGTTGGCCCCGCGCAAGCGCGGGGCGGTGCCTGAAATGGAGAGGGCGCCCGCGCTGGCGCCCTCTGACCGCTGCCCGCCGCGAGGAGGTTAGGTCATGCCGAAAATGTCGTCA
>JBATOB010000024.1:0-6985 GCA_049290655.1 Chromatiaceae bacterium
GCCGCTAGGTACGGCGCTATAATCACCACATTCCCCAGCGCGCGTTAGGACATCTCTCACCCGTTCAGGCCCGGCAAGATTGGCAGGAGAGGTGCCCAGCGTTATTTAAAAAGCAGGTATACAATCTTACGGGTCTTGACAAATAGGTCTCATTGACGGCGATTTTGGACATGGCGAAATCGGCTTGCGATAGCTCCGCGCCGGCCGAGTTGACACGGATAAAAATTTCGGTAACGGTCTCAATGTCCAGGTCATCGGCCAACTCAATGATGCCAACGTGGTTGTTGATGATCTTGCGGAGCTTTTCGATACTGACAAATACCGAATCCTGAGATACCAAGGGGTTCCTCTTGCGGATGGAAGGCAATGCGGATACGTACCGTCTCATAGTCCTTGGTCAGCACCTCCCGACTCAGCAGGGCGGCCATGAGGGCCGTCACCCGTTGCTGGCCGTCAATGAGGATGCGTTTGCCCGTCGCCGGGGTGCCGTCCTTGAGCCTTACGGTGGGATTTCGCCAGGCGATCAGATAACCGACGGGGTAACCCTGGTAGAGGGAGTCCAACAGGTTGCGCACCTTGGTAGCCTCCCAGACGAAGGGCCGCTGAATCTCTGGGATGGCGATCTCGCCAGACTTTACCCAGGTCAGCAGGGTCTCTATAGGGTGCGGCGTGACGGAGTATCGTTGAGTGGACATGGTTCGGGTGTCGTCTCCAATGACCTAGCCTTTGTGTCCGATTCTAGCTGGGCTTGGCGTCCACAGTGAGCTATTTGGCTGATGGCATGGTTGCCTGTCCACTTCATGGCGGCTCTCGGCCCAGCCGGGACGAGGTCTCAGTCGGTTTTTTTCATCTCCAGGACGATCATGGGCCGACGCTTGGGGCCATTTTCGTCGAGGCCGGGCGCGACCACGCGGATGGTGCGTGAACTGCCTCTTAGGGAGGGCAGGTTAAGGTCGAGATAGCGGGCGAGGAGCTGCTTGGCCTGATTGCCCTTGAGCTTGCGGAGCTGGCGTACCTTGCCTAGGGCCTCGTCCGTGGGTTTGGTGCCACCATTGCGATGATAGTGGCGAATCACCGCCTCGGTGTAGGAAAGGGTTTCGGCATAGGTAACCATGCTGCCGGTACGATCCACCACGCCCTCACCGGCGTTATAGGCCATGATGACCCGGCCGTAGTCATTCTTATATTTGCCAAGCAGGCGCTTGATGTGGCGGGTGCCCGTGTCCAGGTTGGTCGCGGGATCGAAGAGCTTCTCTCGTTCAGTCACACCATAATCGGCACCGGTACCCGGCATGATCTGCATGAGTCCCAGGGCGCCGGCGCGTGACACGGCCTGGGTATCGTAAGCCGATTCGGCGGCCACCACCGCCTTGACCAGGGCCAACTCAACGCCGTGACGTTTGGCCGCCGCCTCGACCATGGAGTCGATCTGCGCCCGAGCGGGAACCGGCTTGGACTTGGCGACCGCAGCCTCCGAGACCTCCGCCAAGGGCGTGGCTGCCGGGTCGGACGCGGGGACAACCGCGGGCGCCTCGATGTTGGCAAGCACCAAGCCCGGCAGCAGCAGGGCAAGGCATAACCAATGAAGGGGTATTTTCGGTGACATGGACATTCACTCTGGCTGAACTTAACGACATTCTACCTCTACCGGCCCCATGCCTGGCAAGGAGGCCTCGCCTCCCCACTCCCGATCATGGGTTTTCTTGAAAACAAGCGCCCGTCGGCTTATGACTTCCCCTTGCCGGTCCGCCGCTGACGACAGGGTGCTAGCGGAGGGCATAGAATGCCATGAAGATTTCCTGATTTTGCCCCGCATGGCATGACTCCGTGTCCAAGAAGACCCTTTCCAGATTTTCTTCCCTAGCCATCCCCCAGCTTAATGTCCACCTGGATACGACCGCACCCGTGCCTCCGGGATGCCGCTAATCCCGCCCCAGATGCCCTCAGTAGCAATCAGCCGTGAGTTACTCCTTGCCAAGATCCTATCAAGACCCGCTTAGTCAGGGCTCATCCATGCCGAAATTTCCTCTTTTCTATCTCGTTCAGCCGATCTTGCCGGAGGCGCACCGATTCGCCGTGGAACTGCGCATCAAGACGACTCCAGCCGAGCCCCTGATGCTGTCCTTGCCGGCCTGGACCCCGGGGAGCTACATGATCAGGGACTTTGCCCGCAACATCCTCTGCATGGAGGCGGTGGATGAGGATGGATCGCTAGCCTTGGAGAAGCTCAACAAACAGACCTGGCGTCTGGTCCCGCGCGGGAATCCGGTCAGCGTGCGGATGGAGGTTTATGCCGGCGATTTGAGTGTGCGCTCGGCCCATCTGGACGATAGCCATGGCTATTTCAATGGCACCAGCCTGTTTTTGCGTGTCAGCGGCCTGGATAGGGCGCCTTGTCAGGTGGAGATCCGCCGCCCCAGTGGGGATAGCTATGCGCATTGGCGTCTGGCCACCAGCCTCAAACCTCGGGAGGCCGAGCCCTTTGGCTTTGGCATTTATGAGGCCGACGACTACGAGGACCTCATCGATCACCCCGTCGAGATGGGCGTCTTCAGCCTGATTCCCTTCGAGGTTCTTGGGATACCACACTGGATCTCCCTGACCGGCCGGCATCGGGCCGACGAGTCCCGGCTCCAGCAGGATCTGCCGCGCATTTGCGCCACCCATGCCGCCCTCTTTGGGGAACTGCCCATCGACCGCTATCTCTTCCTGACTCAGGTGACGGGTGACGGTTACGGTGGGCTAGAACATCGCTACTCCACCAGTCTGCTCTGCGCGCGCGATGACTTGCCGGCGGTAGGCATGGCTAAGCCCACCCCGGGTTACAAACGCTTTTTAGGTCTCTGTAGTCACGAATATTTCCATCTCTGGCACGTCAAGCGTATTCGTCCCCACGCCTTCGTGGCCTCAGGCCTGGAGCAAGAGGTTCACACGCGCCTGCTCTGGGTCTTCGAGGGCATCACCTCCTATTACGATGAATTGGCCCTGGTGCGCAGCGGCTGTATCGACGAGGCGGGGTATCTCGAACTGCTGGCGGAAGCGATCAGCCGGGTCCTGCGCACCCCGGGCCGCCTGATGCAAACCTTGGCGGAGTCCAGCTTCGATGCCTGGACCAAGTTTTACCGGCAGGACGAGAACAGTCCCAACGCCATCGTCAGCTATTACGCCAAGGGCGCCCTGGTGGCCTTAGCGCTGGATATGATCATCCGCCGCGACACGGAGGGCGCCCAGTCCCTGGATGATGTAATGCGCGCCCTCTGGGAGCAATACGGCCGGACTGGCATCGGCCTGGAGGAACGGGGCTTCGAGGCCCTGACGGAGGAGGTAACGGGCCTGGCATTGGGGCCCTTTTTCCAGCGGGCACTGGACTCCACCGATGACCTGGACCTGGCCGGGCCCCTGGCGGAAATGGGCGTCGGGATGTGTTTGCGGGCGGCGCGTCATCCCAAGGATTTCGGTGGCTTGGCTGGCGGTGTCGCGGATACCCAGGTGCCACCCGTCCTGGGCATTCGTCTGCGGCCCGATGGCGGCGAGCCCGTGATTGCCCATGTCCTCACGGGTGGGCCGGCCCTGGTGGCTGGGCTAGCGCCCGGAGACACCCTGGTGGCGATAGATGGCTTGCGCGTTACCCGTGACAACCTGGACAAACTGCTGCTGGCGGCGGGGGAGGGCATGGAGGTCGAGATCCATGCCTTCCGCCGCGACGAGCTCCAGGTCCGCCGGGTACGGCTCGCCCCCGCCCCCCTGGATACCTGCGAACTCTGGCTTCTGGAGGACGCACCGGAGGAGAGCCACCAGCGTCGCATCGCCTGGCTGGGGCCGAGAGGCTGAGTCCGCCGTGGAGACCCATCTTCGGCTGGTGCGCCACTTGGCGGATGGCCAGTATCACTCGGGCGGGGCCTTGGCCAGCACCCTGGGCCTGAGCCGCGCCGCGATCTGGAAGGCGGCGCGCAAGGCCAGCGAACGCCTGGGATTGGAGATCGAGTCGCGCCTGGGCAAAGGCTATCGGCTGACGGCAGCCCTGGAATTGCTGGACCCAGAGCGATTGTTGGGCGCCATGAGCCCCGAGGGGCGGGACCGGATCAGCCGGCTGGACCTCTTCGATGACATTGATTCCACCAACGCCCATCTCATGCGCGCGGGTCACGTCGGCGCCCCCAGCGGCACCCTCTGCCTGGCTGAGCGTCAAAGCGCCGGTCGCGGCCGTCGCGGCCGCGCCTGGGTCTCGCCCTTCGGCGCCAATCTCTATCTGTCTCTGCTATGGCGCTTTCCCGGCGGTCCAGGAGAACTCGGCGGCCTCAGTCTGGCCACCGGAGCGGCCCTGGCTCAGGTTCTGGAGGGCGCCGGCGTGGCGGGCATCGGGCTTAAATGGCCCAACGACCTGCTCTGGCAACGCCGCAAACTGGGGGGGCTGCTGCTGGAAGTTGCCGCCGAGGCCCAGGGGCCGAGCCTGGTGGTCGTCGGTCTGGGTCTCAACACCCAACTGCGTGGCGACCAGGTCCAGGGTATCGACCAGCCCTGGGTCGATCTGAATGAAATCCTGGGGCCCCAGGGCTATAGCCGCAACCAGATGGGCGCCCACCTGGCGGAAACCCTGACCGCCACGATGGAGTGCTATGGACGCCAGGGCCTGGCCCCCTTTCTGTCTCTTTGGGAACGCTATGACCTCTATCGAGGCGAAGAGGTCGAGATCCGCCTGGGCGATCGCCTCATCCGGGGCATCCAGGCCGGCATTACCGAACAGGGCACCCTCAGGCTGGAGGTGGCCGGCGAGACCCTGATTTTCAATAGTGGCGAGGTGAGCCTGCGTCTAGCCCACCCAGAGACTGTCCCAGCAAGGACCCAGACTGGCTAGGATTTTTTGGAGATCAGCCAGTAGGTGAGGCCCAAGGCCAGCACGGTTGCCGCGGAGGCCAGGATGTAGTCCGCGGACACCTTCTCAAAATCCAGGACTATGATTTTACGGCAGATGGCCATGAGGGCGGTGGCGATGACCAGTTGCACCGGCAGGACATCCGCCCCCAGGTAGAGGCGGATGTTGACGAAGATTTCGATGGCGATCAGGACCGCCAGGAAGGCGCCGAAGGTCTCGAACAGGTCGCTGATGTCGAGGAGCAGGATGGGCGGCTCGCTCAGCCGTTGGTAGAGGATCCAGATGACATCCGCCACCCCCCAGACGATGACCAGGGCCATGAGCACCGCCAGCACTCGGATGGCGGCCCGGATGAGGAAATGCAGGTGGCGGATCAGGGGGTCTTCATGTTCCTGGGGCAATTCCTCGTGGATGACTTTGCGGTGAAGGTCTGGGTCGCTCATGAAGATTCCTGGGTTTAGGGTGGGCGTTTTACAGCCAATGGTCTTGCTGCCCAAGGCTTGCGTCCGCGTTACGCCAGGGACTCAAAAGGTCCACAGAGGCCCCTCTTGCATGACGGCAATCTGCTCGCGTAACTCCAGGATGCGGTCCTCCCAGTAACGCTGGGTGTTGAACCAGGGGAAGGCGAAAGGGAAGGCGGGGTCCTCCCAGCGGCGCGCGATCCAAGCGCTGTAATGAAGCAGACGTAGGGTGCGCAGGGCCTCGAGCAGATGCAGCTCACGCGGGTCGAAATCGCGAAAATCCTCATAGCCAGCGAGAACATGGCCCAATCCGGCGGACATCTCCTGGCGGTCTCCGGACAGCAGCATCCAGAGGTCCTGCACCGCGGGCCCCATGCGGCTGTCGTCGAAATCAACGAAATGGGGCCCGGCGTCGGTCCACAGGAGATTGCCAGCGTGGCAATCGCCATGCAGGCGCAGGTAGCGGATCGGGCCTGCCCGCTCGAAGAGCCGCCGTACCTCGTTCAGGGCATGAGCCGAGACGCCCTCATAGACGGTCCGCAACTCCGCCGGGAGCCAGCCCTGTTCCAGCAACAAGGCCCGCGGCTCTTCCCCAAAGCTGGCGATGTCCAGGGTTGGCCGGGCCTGGAAGGGCGCGATCTCCCCAAGGGCGTGAATCCTACCCAGAAAGCGCCCTATCCATTCCAATACCAAGGGGTCACCCAGTTCCGGCGCGCGGCCGCCGCGGCGCGGGCTCAGGGAGAAGCGGTAACCACCATGGGCGTGGAGGGTCTTCCCCTGGATGGCCAGGGGCGGGACCGCCGGGATCTCCCGTTCCGCCAATTCCTGGGTAAAGGCGTGTTCCTCGTGGATGGCTGCGTCCGTCCAGCGGCCCGGCCGGTAGAACTTAGCGATGAGGGGCGGACCCTCCTCAATGCCAACCTGATAGACCCGATTTTCATAGCTATTGAGGGCCAGCAGCCGGCCATCGCTGATGAGTCCCAGGGCCTCGACCGCGTCCAGGATGCGGTCCGGCCCCAGATCGGCGTAAGGCCTGGCGTCGGATATAATGATTAGCGACATCAGTGAGTTAGGGCATTCCCTTTGCAGTGCGACAAGTCCCGGCATTCTTGAGTAATGCTGGAATGTTTAGTGAACCGTAAGCTGAGGCGGCTTGCGGCACAAACCCATATAGCGCGGTCATCTTAGTCAATTTTTTTGAGCCCCTTCCCTTCTTGGGTGGGTGGGGAATAATAGATTATGAGAATACTGAGAACCAATATAGGTGCTACCTTCATAAGTCATTCACAAAAAGTTCTTTATACTGAACCTATTTGAGAGTTCGGTTTTTATCAATTCCGAATAATCTCGAAATTTTCGGTCAGAAGCGTGCCTAGCTGTCGAGCCCCGTGTGATTATATACCGAGACGGAGTTACCCGTTATTCTTAGCCAGGGAGGTGCTGCGCCTCTTGAGAGCGGAGGCGCGCCCGACGTCGCAACGAGCCACCCGGAGACCGGCGAACCATGAATCTGAACCTGCATTAAGAACGCGCGTACCACCCCCGCCATGCGCCAGGAACTGCGTGAAGCGACCCAGTCGGAGCGGGAACTGGCGCGGGAATACCACCTGCACCGCGCCACCGGTCAGGATGCCTCACCTCGTCCTCATCG
>JBATOB010000025.1:0-1886 GCA_049290655.1 Chromatiaceae bacterium
CAACCGCCCCCTAAGCCACCCCCTGATAATAAAGATTCTGCGGATGCCGCGCCTCCGCGAAGAAGGCCCAGCGTTCGACCAGCAGCCCCAGATACTGGACCCCAAAGGCCACCAGCGGCAGCCAGCGCGACGCCAGGGCGTGGCCCACCAGCAGCAGTAACACCGGCAGCGGGAACACCAGGACCAGGAACAGCCGCCGCACCCACTGCAGGGTGGCCGGGGAGGCGCCGTGAAAAAACTCCCGGGTATTGAAACTCCCCGCCGTGGCGCCCTGGGCGATCTGGACCAGGGTGCGGTGACGGATGCCGATGGCGGTCTGGGGGCTGCTCTTGGGCTTGATGCGCCCCAGGCGGCGCAGGCTGGCGCCGCGCGTCACCAGGCCCAGGCCCGTGGCCACCACCGCCCAGAAGCCGAAGAAGGTCACCAGCTCATTGCCCAGCCAGGCTGAGTAGGCGGCGGCAAGCAGGAAGCCAGAGGCCAGCCCCAGCAGCAGGAAGTTGGCCACCGTCAGGGGGCTGTGCCACTCGGGCAGGAAGCGCACGCTGGCGTAGATCATGGCCGTGGCCACATAGAGGGCGAAGGCGGCCAGGGTGCCGAGCAGGCCGACCACCAGGGTGGCGTCCACCGGCAGGATGCCGGCGAGGGTGAACCAGGGCCGGGCGGTGAGTTCCAGGGCGTGGGCCAGGCCGTAGAGGGCCACCAGGCCCATCACCGCCGGCAGCACGATCACCTCCCGCGACAGCCAGGAGGTCCGCCACTGGGTCGCCGTGCGCCAGGCGCGCTCGGGCCGGCCCAGATGAAAGAAGGAGGCCACCAGCCCCAGCACCAGCAGCCCCAGGGCCAGAACGCTGCCGCCAACGTAAAAGCCGGACCCCTGCGCCGGCAGCAACTGGGCCAGGGCATAGAGCTGGCCAGTGTAGAGGGCCAGGAAGAGCCCCTGGCCGGCGCCGATGAGGGTGGTGAGGAAGAGGACGGACAGGGCGGGATGCATGGGCAGGTACCTCGGGAGGGGGCCAGGGGACTGGGAGGCGGGCGGACCGGAGCGGCGACCGGGCCTACCAGGCCACGTCGTCCACGGCCTCTTCCCCGGTGTAGCGGGTGAGGTCCTCGCGGCGCAGGGGGTTATCGACGCGCTTGAGTTCGTCCGGGTCGATGTGCAGCCGCGCCTTGCGCCGGGGCAGATAGTGGTTGGCGGGCTGGGTGCCCCACTCCGGCATCAGGGCATAGCCGCCGCGCTCGCGGATGGCGATGGAGACCTCGGAGTCCGGGTCGTGGACGTCGCCGAACAGGCGGGCGCTGGTGGGGCAGGCCAGGACGCAGGCGGGCTTGCGCTCCCGTTCCGGCAGGGTCAGGTCGAGGATGCGGTCGAGGCAGAGGGTGCACTTCTTCATCACCCGTTCCAGCTCGTCGTACTCCCGGGCACCGTAGGGACAGGACCAGGAGCAGTATTTGCAGCCGATGCACTTGTCGTAGTCCACCAGCACCACGCCGTTGTCCGGGCGCTTGTAGGAGGCCCCGGTGGGACAGACCGGCACGCAGGGCGGCTCCTCGCAGTGCAGGCAGCTCTTGGGGAAGTGCAGGGTCTCGGTGGTGGGAAAGCGCCCGATCTCGAAGGTCTGGACCCGGTTGAAGAAGGTGCCGGTGGGACCGGCGCCATAGGGGTTATGGTCAGCCAGGGGTCCGGCCCAGCCGGAGGTGTTCCACTGCTTGCAGGAGGTGACGCAGGCGTGACAGCCCACGCAGACATTGAGGTCGATGACCAGGGCGAGCTGGGTCATGGGCGAGGCTCCGTGACGGCGGCGAACAGGGGATGGGGGCGCTCGGCCCCGCGACGGCGGGTCATGGCGGCATCCTACCGGCGGCCGAAGCGCCCGGCGACATAGGCC
>JBATOB010000026.1:0-7504 GCA_049290655.1 Chromatiaceae bacterium
GCGCTGGGGTCGATGGCGCGGATGACGCGGCAGGCGTAGCGCGGGCAGGCCTCCGGGGCCAGGAGTTCCACGGGGAAGCGATCGTCACGGCTGGGCGGGACCGCGGGGATGGGGGGGACGCACACTGGGCAACGGTTGATGACGCCCACCTCGCGCGCCACGCCGGCGAGGCTCAGGCAGTCGCTGCGGTCCGGGGTCAGGTCCAGCTCGATGCAGGTGTCGTCGAGGGTCAGCCAGGCGCGGAAGTCGGCGCCGATGGGGGCATCGTCGGGCAGGGGGAGTATGCCATCCGAGGTCTCCGCCAGGCCTAATTCCGCCGCGGAGCAGATCATGCCGTGGGATTCGATGCCGCGCAGCTTGGCGCGCTTGATCTTGAGGCCGCCGGGGAGGACGGCGCTCAGGGTGGCCACGGGCACCCGCAGCCCGGCGGCGACATTGGGGGCGCCGCAGATGATTTGCAGCGGCTCGCCCTGGCCAAGGTCCACCCGGCAAACCCGGAGTTTGGCGGCGTCCGGGTGGGGCTCGACCGTCTGGACCAGGCCGATGCGGACGCCCGTAAAGGCGGGCGCCGCGAGTATCAGGGCGTCCACCTCCAGGCCGGCCATGCTCAATTGATCCGCGAGGGTGGCGGTGTCCACGGCGGGATTCACCCACTCACGCAACCAGGCTTCACTGAATCTCATCTGTTCCTACCTGGCGGGCGACCCAGGGTGCCGGCCCGCTACCAATAAAAGGGATGTCGGCCCGCGTCGGGTCACGCAAACTGCCGGAGAAATCTCAGGTCATTCTCGAAATAGAGGCGGATATCGTTGATTCCGTACCGCAACATGGCCAGGCGCTCGACGCCCATGCCGAAGGCATAGCCGAGATACCGCTCCGGGTCTATGCCCACGTGGCGGAAGACCTCCGGATAGACCATACCGCAGCCCAGCACCTCCAGCCAGCCGCTCTGTTTGCAGACCCGGCAGCCGGCGCCGTTGCACATGACGCACTGGATATCCACCTCCGCCGAGGGCTCCGTGAAGGGGAAATAGGAGGGCCGAAAGCGCAACTCCAAGTCGCGCTCGAAGAAGTTGGTGAGGAAGTCGTAGAGCACGCCCTTGAGATCGGCGAAGCTGACCTCCTCGTCCACCAGCAGCCCTTCCACCTGATGAAACATGGGGGTGTGGGTCAGGTCCGAGTCGCAGCGATAGACGCGCCCGGGGGCGATGATCTTGAGCGGGGGCCCCTGGTTTTCCATGACCCGGATCTGCACCGGCGAGGTGTGGGTACGCAACAGCCGGTGCTGGTCGAAATAGAAGGTGTCATGCATGGCCCGCGCCGGGTGATGGGCGGGGATGTTGAGGGCCTCGAAGTTGTGGTAGTCGTCCTCCACCTCTGGGCCTTCCGCCACCTCGAAGCCGGCATTGGCGAAGAGGCGCTCGATGCGCCGCAGGGCGCGGGTGACGGGATGCAGGCCACCCGGCTGTTGACCCCGGCCCGGCAGACTGACGTCGATGCGTTCGCCGGCCAGTCGCAATCCCAGGGCCACTCGTTCCAGGACACCCTTGCGGGCATCGATAGCCTCCTGGACCTGGACCTTGGCCTGGTTGATGGCCTGGCCCGCGCTGGGACGCCGTTCCGCTGGCAGCCGGCCGAGTTGCTTGAGTTGGGCGGTCAGCAGGCCGGCCTTGCCCAGGTAATGCACCCGAACCCGATCCAGGGCGGGCAAGTCGGCGGCCGCGGCGATCTCGCCCAGGGCCTCCGCTTGAAGCGGCTCGATGCCGAGCCTGATTTCTTCGCTCATGGTTGTTGCCCGGAATGATGGTCCCTGGGGGGAATGGCTAATCTGGAATAAAAAAGGGGAAAGACCATGGCCTTTCCCCTCCCTAGCGGCTTAGCGCCCTACGCCTGGCTGGGGGGCAAGCCACCCCAGTTAAGGACGCCCTTGGCTGGGCCAAGGGCGCGGTCAGGCGGCGGCGGGCGGCAAGGCGTCCTTGGCCTGAGCGGCCAGGGCGGCGAAGGCCTCGCTGTCGTGATAAGCGATCTCGGCCAGGACCTTGCGGTCGAGTTCGACCCCCGCCAGCTTCAAGCCATTGATGAGTCGGCTGTAGGACAGGCCACACTCGCGCGCGGCAGCGTTGATGCGGGCGATCCAGAGGGCGCGGAACATACGCTTCTTCTGGCGACGGTCGCGATAGGCGTACTGGCCGGCCTTGATAACGGCCTGCTTGGCGACGCGAAAGACTTTGCTGCGGGCACCGTAATACCCCTTAGCTTCGTCCAGGATCTTCTTGTGGCGTGCATGCGCAATGACGCCGCGTTTTACGCGTGGCATGGAATGCTTCTCCGGAAATAATTCATCATATTAGGACTGTCGATGGCTCGCCAAACCCGCAAGGGTTCGGGAGGGGCTCAGCAGTAGGGCATCATCCTCATGGCCATCTTCATGTCGGCCTTGTGGAGCATGGCGGGATCGCGCAGGTGGCGCTTCCGCTTGGTCGGCTTCTTGGTGAGGATGTGCCGCCGATGGGAGGCATTCCGTTTGATTTTTCCGGAACCGGTAAACGAAAAACGCTTGGCGGCCCCGCGATTGGTTTTGATCTTGGGCATTTTTCAACACTCCGCTATTGATCATTGCTGATGGCAGCGATCGGTATCAGGAAATGCCAACAGGGCCATCCACCTGACGGCCCGCGGGCATCCCCGATCGCGAGGGTCCCGACATCGGGACCCGCCTTGCCGCACCCGCGCTGGCACTGGCCAGGCGGGGCGGAGTTCGCCGCTATTTTTTCTTGGGGCCCAGTACCATCACCATCTGGCGTCCTTCCATCTGGGGTTGTTGCTCGATGATACTGATGCTGGCCAGGTCCTTTTCCACGCGCTGGAGCAATTCGAGCCCCAGATCGCGGTGGGCGTGTTCACGCCCGCGGAAACGCATCGTGACCTTGGCCTTGTCCCCTTCGTTGAGGAAACGCGTCAGGTTGCGCAGTTTGACCTGATAGTCGCCTTCCTCCGTCCCTGGACGAAATTTGATTTCCTTGATTTCGACCTGCTTCTGATTCTTTCTCGCCTCGGCCCTCTTCTTCTTCTGGTCGAAGAGGAAGCGCCCGAAGTCCATGAGGCGGCAGACCGGCGGTTCCACGTTGGGAACGATCTCGACCAAGTCCAGACCTTCTTCCGCCGCCCGGTCCAAGGCCTCGCGAGTCCTTAGAATACCAACCTGTTGACCTTCCGCGTCAATGAGTCGTACCTCGGGTACGTTGATTTCCTTGTTAACGCGGTTTCTCTTTGGCGCAGCTATCGCAGGTTCCTCCAGTCAGGGAAAAAAACAGCCGGCGAAACCAAGGCCCCGTGGTTGCAGGGCCAGGCGTCCGCCGGCCTTTATTAAATTTTTTGGACCACTTCCTCGCCGAGCCGGGCGATAACCTCGTCCAGGCTCAGGGTGCCCAGGTCCTGACCCTTGCGGTTGCGTACCGAGAGGGTGCGAGTCTCGACCTCGCGATCACCTGCCACCAGCAGGTAGGGCACCCTTTGCAGGGTGTGCTCGCGGATTTTAAAGCCGATCTTCTCGTTTCTCAAGTCCAGATGGGTCCGGAAGCCCTTATCTGTCAGAGTGCTAGCCACTTCCCGGGCCCAGTCCGCCTGGCGGTCGGTGATATTGAGTACCACGGCCTGCAAGGGCGACAGCCACAGGGGCAGGGCGCCGGCGTAGTGTTCGATCAGAATGCCGATGAAACGCTCCAGGGAACCCAGTACCGCCCGGTGCAACATGACCGGGGTCTGGCGGCTGTTATCAACGGCGATGTAGTGGGCACCCAGGCGCTCCGGCATGGAGAAATCGAGCTGGATGGTGCCGAGCTGCCAGACCCGTTGCAGGCAGTCCCGCAGGGAGAATTCGATCTTGGGGCCGTAGAAGGCCCCCTCGCCAGGCTGCAGGTCGAAGGCCAGGCCCTTCTTCAGGAGGGCATTTTCCAGGGCCTGCTCCGCCTTATCCCAGGTGGCGTCGGAACCCACGCGCTTGGGCGGGCGGGTGGAAAACTTCACCAGCACCTCGTCGAAGCCGAAATCCCGGTAGATGCCGTAGAGCAGGTCGATGAAGTCCAGGACTTCGGAGAGGATCTGGTCCTCGGTGCAAAAGATGTGGGCGTCATCCTGAACGAAGTTACGCACCCGCATCAGGCCGTGCAGAGTCCCGGAGGGCTCGTTGCGGTGGCAGGAGCCGAACTCCGCCATGCGCAGGGGCAGGTCGCGGTAGCTCTTGAGCCCGTGATTGAAAATCTGGATGTGGGCCGGGCAGTTCATCGGCTTGATGGCGAAGACCCGCTCCTCGGCCTCGGTGACGAACATGTCGTCGCGAAACTTTTCCCAGTGGCCAGACCGCTCCCAGAGGCTGCGATCGAGGATCTGGGGGGTATGCACCTCGAGATAGCCATGCCCCCGGAGTTTGGACCGGATGTAGTCCTCTAGGATCAGGTAGATGGTCCAACCCTTGTCATGCCAGAAGACCATGCCCGGCGCCTCTTCCTGGGTATGGAAGAGGTCCAGGGCCTTGCCAAGCTTGCGATGGTCGCGCTTCTCCGCTTCCGCCAGGCGCTGGAGGTAATCCTTGAGCTCCTTGCGGTCACGCCAGGCGGTGCCATAGATGCGCTGCAACATGGGTTGGGTGGAATCGCCCCGCCAGTAGGCACCGGCCACCTTCATCAGCTTGAAGCCATTGCCGAGCTTGCCCGTGCTGGGCAGATGGGGGCCGCGGCAGACATCAAACCAGTCGCCCTGGCGATAGATGGAGACCTCTTCCCCCTCGGGGATGATGTTCTCGATGATCTGAACCTTGAAGTCCTCGCCGATGCCGGCAAAGAGGGTCTTGGCGTCCTCGCGGTCCCAGACCTCGCGCTCCAGGGGCAGGTCGCGGGCGACGATCTCGTGCATGCGCTGCTCGATCGCGCCCAGGTCTTCCGGGGTGAAGGGCTCCGCGCGGGCAAAGTCGTAATAGAAGCCGTTTTCGATGGCGGGGCCTATGGTCACCTGGGTGCCGGGATAGAGTTCCTGGACGGCCTGGGCCATGACATGGGCGGCGTCATGACGCAGCAGTTCCAGGGCCTCCTCGTCCCGGGCGGTGACGATGGCCAGACAGGCGTCTTGGGCGATGACCTGCGAGGTATCGACGAGGCGGCCATCGACCCGGCCGGCGAGGGCGGCGCGGGCCAGGCCCTGTCCTATGCTGGCCGCGATCTGGGCCACGGAGAGAGGGGCGTCAAAAGACTTAACGGAACCATCGGGGAGGGTGATCCGGGGCATGGGCACTCTGCCTGCTCAGTGGTGATCGGTACGAGGGATCACGTGATTCAGCTCATGGCCAACAACATGACGCCGGCCGCCGAAAAACATCAAGCTACCCACCAACGCCCACAGCCCCTGGTCGGGGATAGTCGCTAAACGGGTAGCCCAAAAATTGGTAGGCGCGATTGGGCTCGAACCAACGACCCCCACCATGTCAAGGTGGTGCTCTAACCAACTGAGCTACGCGCCTGTCGTCTGAGGAGCGGGATCATACAGAGCCCTGCGGGAGGGTGCAAGGACCACTTTGGGGCTGGGATGCTCCTGGCCTTGGCGTGACGCCGGCAAGTCAGGCCGGGACTCTATTATAATGGTCCCTCTACCGCGCCCCCACCAAAGGCTCATCCATAATGACAAGTATCCGCCAAGAAGACCTGATCGCCAGCATCGCCGACGCCCTCCAGTTTATCTCTTACTACCACCCCCTGGACTATATTCGCGCCCTGGGCGCGGCCTACGAACGGGAGGAATCTCCCGCGGCCCGCGACGCCATGGCCCAGATCCTCTATAACTCGCGCCTCTGCGCCGAGGGCCACCGGCCCATTTGCCAGGATACCGGCATGGTCGTCGTCTTCCTGGAAGTGGGCATGGAGGTGCGCTGGGATGCCGCCCTGGGCCTCCAGGAGATGGTGGACGAGGGGGTGCGTCGTGCCTATCTGCATCCGGACAACCGGCTGCGGGCCTCCATGGTCGCGCCACCCTATGGCGAGCGCCGCAATACCCGCGATAATACCCCGGCGGTGGTCCATGTCGGCCTGGTGCCGGGGGACAAGGTTAAGGTCAAGCTGGCCGCCAAGGGCGGCGGCTCGGAGAACAAATCCAAGTTCGCCATCCTCAACCCCAGCGACAGCCTGGTCGATTGGGTGCTGCGCACCGTCCCCCTCATGGGTGCCGGCTGGTGTCCGCCGGGCATGCTGGGCATCGGCATTGGCGGCTCGGCCGAAAAGGCCATGCTGCTGGCCAAGGAGGCCCTCATGGAGGAGATCGATATCCACGAACTCAAGGCCCATGGCCCGCGTAACCCCCTGGAGGAGTTGCGCCTGGAGCTTTACGAAAAGGTCAATGCCCTCGGCATCGGCGCCCAGGGCCTGGGCGGCCTGACCACGGTCCTCGACGTTAAGATCAAGGACTATCCGACCCACGCCGCCTCCCTACCGGTGGCTATGATCCCCAACTGCGCCGCCACCCGCCATGTCGAGTTCACCCTGGACGGCAGCGGTCCGGCCGAGCTGACCCCGCCGCGCCTGGAAGACTGGCCGGATGTCGTCTGGCAGGCCGATGCCAAGGCCATCCGCGTCAACCTGGACGAGATGACCAAGGAGACGATCGCCCAATGGCAGCCCGGCGACCGCCTGCTGCTCAGCGGCAAGCTCCTGACCGGCCGCGACGCCGCCCACAAGCGCCTGACGGATCTGCTCAGCCGGGGCGAAGGTCTGCCGGAGGGCGTGGATCTCACCAACCGCTTTATTTACTACGTCGGGCCCGTCGATCCCGTCCGCGACGAGGTGGTCGGCCCCGCCGGCCCCACCACCGCCACCCGCATGGATAAATTCACTGAGCAGATGCTGGCCCAAACCGGCCTCATCGGCATGGTAGGCAAGGCCGAGCGCGGTCCGGTCGCCATCGAGGCCATCAAGAAACACGGCGCCGTCTATCTCATGGCCGTCGGCGGCGCGGCCTATCTGGTCGCCAAGGCCATTAAGGGTTCGCGCCTGGTGGCCTTCGAGGACCTGGGGATGGAGGCCATCCGCGAGTTCGACGTCGTCGACATGCCGGTCACCGTCGCCGTGGACAGCCGGGGTGGCTCGGTGCATCTGACCGGCCCCGCCGAATGGCAGGCGCGGATCGGCAAGTTAGCGGTCGTGGTTGGCGGTTAGCAGGGGCCCAGGCTGTCTTGGGATGGCGTAAGCGTTCAGACCCCCGGGCCGCATGGGTTCGGTAGCTCGATCCACTGATTCTCTTGCTCCCTTCCCCTGGTGGGGGAGGGTTGGGGAGAGCAACGGTGTTTCAGGTCAAGCGATTTTTCCATAATGTCCGTCCCAATGCGCCTGGTCTCGCAGCATGGCATTGAGAATGGTCAACAGTTTCCGCATACCAGCGACGAGGGCGACCTTGGCGATCTTACCCGCCTCCCGCAATCGGGTATAAAACGCCTTCAGGACGGGGTTATACCGCACTGCCGAGA
>JBATOB010000027.1:0-2643 GCA_049290655.1 Chromatiaceae bacterium
GACCATGAGTGTGCGCGATGCCGCGGGTCAGCCGCGCGCTCTGGGCGAAGTGGTGGCCGGGATCGTGCTCAAGCGCATGGGGGCCAATACCAAGGCCACCATCGACGGCATCAAGGCGCGCCTGCCGGCGATCCGGCGCGCGCTGCCCGCGGGTGTGGTGATCGAGCCCTTCTACGACCAGTCGGATCTGGTGGAGAAGGCGGTGGCGACCGTCGTCCGCGCCCTGGCCGAGGCCTTCGTCCTGATCGTGATCATCCTCACCCTGTTCCTGCTCAACATCCGCGCCACCCTCCTGGTGCTGATCTCTATCCCGCTGTCCATCGGGTTCGCCCTGGCGGTCATGGCCTGGTGGGGCGTTTCCGCCAATCTGATGTCGCTGGGCGGCTTGGCCATCGCCATCGGCATGATCGTCGACGGCTCCGTGGTGATGATGGACCACATCTTCTCCCACCTCTCGCGCGGCAACCCCGAGGACAGCGAGGGCGGGATCGCCTTGCGCATCGAGGAGGCCGCGCGCGAGATCGGCCGCCCGGTGTTCTTTGCCGTCGGCGTGATCCTGATCGTCTTCGCCCCGCTGTTCACCCTCGAAGGCGTGGAAGGCAAGCTGTTCCAACCCATGGCGCTGGCGATCGTCCTGGCGATGCTCGCCTCCGCGGCCGTGGCCTTGATGGTGGTGCCGGCGCTGGCCAGCTACAGCTTTCGGCGCGCCATTGTGCCGCGCACCAGTCCGCTGCTGGTGCCGCTGGCCTGGGCCTATAGCCGGTTGCTCCAAGGCGCGCTGCAAGTACGCTGGCTGGTGGTGCTGGTCGCGGCGACGCTGTTCGTTGGCACCCTCTGGCTGATCCCCCGTCTGGGCACCGAGTTCGTGCCGGAGTTGGAAGAGGGGACCATCAACATCCGCGTCACCCTGGCGGCGTCTTCCAGTCTGGATACCGCGCTGGCGGTGGCCGCCAAGCTGGAGCCGATCCTGCTGGGCTTTCCGGAGGTGACCTACGCCTCCAGCCGCATCGGCCGGGCGGAGCTTGGCGGCGATCCGGAGCCGGTCTCCAACATCGAGATCTATGTCGGGCTCAAGCCGCCGGCGCAGTGGTCCACGGCAAGCACCCGCGCGGCGCTCCAGGAGCGAATGGTGCAGGCCCTGGCCGTGCACCCGGGGCTCTTGTTCTCCTTCTCCCAGCCCATCGCCACCCGCGTCGACGAGCTGCTGTCGGGGGTCAAGGCGCAGCTCGCGGTGAAGCTATTCGGACCCGATCTGGACGGGCTCGCCCAGTACGGCAAGGCCATCGAGTCGATCGTGAAGGCGGTGCCCGGCACCCGCGATGTGGCACTGGAGCCGATCGCCGGCGAGGCCCAATTGGCGATCCGTCCGGACCGCGACCGGTTGGCGCGCTACGGCATCCCGGTGGCGCAGGTGATGGCTCTGGTCGAGGACGCCATCGGCGGTGTCAAGGCCGGCCAGGTGATCCGCGGCAACGAACGCTACGACATCCTGGTGCGGCTCGCGCCCAACCACCGCGACAGCGTCGAGGCCATCGGCGACCTCATCCTGACCGCCGCCAACGGCGCTCGGGTGCGTCTGCGCGACCTCGCCGAGGTGGCGATCCAATCGGGTCCGCCGCAAATCCGCCGCGACGATGTCCAGCGCCGCGTCGTGATCGAGGCGAACGTGGCCGGCCGCGACATGGGCAGCGTCGTGGCGGAGATCGACCGGCGGATCGGCGCCGAGGCGGGGCTCCCGGCAGGCTACACGGTGGTGTTCGGCGGCCAGTTCGAGAACCAGCAGCGTGCGCAGCAACGGCTAATGATCGTGGTCCCCTTGTCGTTGGGACTGATCTTCCTGTTGCTCTACTTCGCCTTCCATTCCGTGGGTCAGGCGCTACTCATCATGCTCAATGTCCCGCTCGCCATGATCGGCGGGGTGGCTGGCCTGTACCTCTCCGGAATCTATCTATCGGTGCCGAGCTCAATTGGCTTTATCGCGGTCTTCGGCACCGCGGTGCTGAACGGTGTGGTGATGGTGAGTGCCATCAATCAGAACCTGGAGGGCGGTCTCGATCGGCGCCAGGCCATCCTGGATGGCGCCCTGTCGCGTCTGCGCCCGGTCCTCATGACCGCCTTGGCCACGTTGCTCGGCTTGGTGCCCTTACTCTTCGCCACTGGCGTGGGCTCCGAGATCCAGCGACCGTTGGCGACCGTCGTGGTGGGTGGACTGCTGTCCTCGACCTTACTGACCCTGTTCGTCCTGCCCGTGCTCTACCCGAGCTTCTCCCGCGACGTTGCTCTGCGCCCCGACCCCCTCAATCCCAATGGAGATCGACCATGAAACGGCCGATTCCAACCGTCATCCTATTCGGATTGCTCGCCCTGGTTTCCGCATTGGCACTGGTCGCCGAGGCCCCGCTGCGACTTGAACTCGACGACAGCGGAAAGTTCAAGCTCATCGACGTTGTGCAAAGAGCCACCGCAGATGGGGCTACGTGGTCGAGGGTGTGATCGCCAGACGCGGGATGGTGCGTCGAGATATCCTTGGCGATGTGGATGTCGATCTGCTGAACCAGGACGACAAGGTTATCGCGACGCGCGAAGCGCCACGGCGAACGGGCCGGTCCTTGGTTGCTTCGGCGACGGGGTGCAATACGCCAT
>JBATOB010000028.1:0-3276 GCA_049290655.1 Chromatiaceae bacterium
GGTTGGTCTTTTCCGCCGTGGCAAGGCTGGGTGAGCCGCGGGCGGTGCTGGGCGAGGCGGTCTTCCTCACCGCGGCGGTAGGCCTTGCCATCAATCTGGGGGTGGCCTGGCTGCTGAATCGGGGGGAAAAGAATCTCAATACCCGCGCCGCCCTCCTGCATGTACTGGGTGACTTGTTGGGCTCGGTGGCAGCCCTGGTCGCCGGGCTGGTCATCGCCTTCACCGGCTGGACCCCCATCGACCCTCTGTTGTCACTGGCCATCGGCGCCTTGATCCTGGTCTCTAGTCTGCGCCTGCTGCACGAGGCCCTACATGGGTTGATGGAGGGGGCGCCACTCAACCTTGATCCGCGGGCGGTGGGACAGGCCTTGGCGGCGGTTCCCGGCGTCGCCTCGGTGCATGACCTGCATCTCTGGAGCGTCCGTGTCGATGAGACCCTGCTCTCGGCCCATCTGGTGGTGCGTGACTTGGCTACTTGGGAGCAGGTCATGGATGCCAGTCATGCCCTGCTCAACGCGCGTTTTGGCATTCACCACGCCACCTTGCAGCCGGAGCCGATGACGCGCCGGGTGCGCTGGGTTGACCGAGAATCCTAATGCTTCGGGAATACTTCTGATCGGATTTATACATCGCCCGCTTACCGTCGACGTCCCGCGGAAAGGTGCTTGCCAAAATATATGGTTATCCGTATATTTGATGCCGTAGATATAGATCTATCCGCTGGAGAAACGAACATGGCCGTGAACGCCAGCTTCTACTACGTGGCCGATTCCCCAAGCCATTAGCATCCTGTCAGCCCCAGCGGCCATTGTTTAGAGGTGAAGTCATGACGACCAAGGTCTTGTTTGTCTGCTCCGGCAACTCCTGCCGTTCCCAGATGGCCGAGGGCTGGCTGCGGGCCCTGAGCGCGGGCAACATTGCGGCCAACTCCGCCGGCATCAGCCCCCATGGCCAGAACCCGCGGGCCATCGCGGTCATGGCCGAGGCCGGGGTGGATATCTCCCGCCAGTCGTCCAAGGAATTGACCCTGGATCACCTGAGGTGGGCCGATCTGGTGATTACCGTCTGCGGCGATGCCGAGGAGACCTGCCCCTTGTTGCCACCGGGCACCCGCAAGGAGCATTGGCCCCTAACGGATCCAGCCAAAGCCAGCGGCAGCGAGGACGAGATCCTGGCCGTGTTCCGTGCCAGCCGGGATGACATCCGCAACCGGGTCGCGGATCTGATGACGTGGATCGGCCAGTATTCGCCCAGAGGAGCAAGATCTTGAGCGCCCAATGCGATAGCGCCGGCCAGCAGGCCGCCGGCGCCCCCATGAACCTCTTCGAGCGTTGGCTGACCCTGTGGGTTGCCTTGTGCATCCTTGCCGGCATCGGGCTGGGCCAGTTCTTCCCCGCTCCCTTCCAGTTCCTGGGCCGGCTGGAGGTCGCCCAAGTCAATCTGCCGGTCGGGGTGCTGATCTGGGTGATGATCATCCCCATGCTGATGAAGATCGACTTCGGTGCCCTGGGCCAGGTTAGGTCCCATTGGAAGGGCATCGGCGTGACCCTCTTCATCAACTGGGCGGTCAAGCCCTTCTCCATGGCGCTACTGGCCTGGCTCTTCATCCGCCAGGTCTTTGCCCCCTGGCTGCCGGCGGAGCAACTGGATAGCTATGTCGCCGGGCTCATCCTGCTCGCCGCCGCGCCCTGTACCGCCATGGTCTTCGTCTGGAGTCGGCTCACCGGGGGTGATCCCTATTTCACCCTGTCCCAGGTAGCCCTCAATGATGCCATCATGATCGTCGCCTTCGCGCCGATCGTGGCGCTGCTGCTGGGGCTGTCATCCATCGTGGTGCCCTGGGACACGCTGCTGACCTCGGTGATGCTCTACATCCTGATCCCGGTCGGGATCGCCCAGGTCTGGCGCTACTTCCTGCTCAAACAGGGTCAGGCCAAATTCGACACCACCCTGGCGACCCTGGGCCATGCCTCCATCATCGCCCTGCTGTTGACCCTGGTGCTTCTATTCGCCTTCCAGGGCGAGCAGATCCTGAAACAGCCTCTGATCATTGCCATGCTCGCGGTGCCCATCCTGATCCAGGTCTTCTTCAACTCGTCCCTGGCCTACTGGCTGAACCGAAAGGTCGGCGAGAAACACAGCGTCGCCTGTCCCTCGGCCCTGATTGGCGCCAGCAACTTCTTCGAGTTGGCGGTGGCGGCGGCCATCAGCCTCTTCGGTTTCCAGTCGGGTGCAGCGCTCGCGACCGTCGTCGGTGTCCTGATCGAGGTACCGGTGATGCTGCTAGTCGTCCGGGTGGTCAACTCCAGCAAGGGTTGGTACGAGGCAGGCCTCTCTTCGCAACCAAGGTGATGGTCATGAACAAGCTCGAAATCTTTGAACCCGCCATGTGTTGCTCCACGGGCGTATGCGGCGTCGAGGTCGATCCCGTGCTGATCCAATTCAATGCCGACCTGCAATGGCTGGCGGGGCAGGGGGTCGAAGTCAGCCGCTATAACCTGTCCCAAAATCCTGGGGAATTCGCGGTCAATCCGCTGGTGCTCCAAGAGTTGGTGGCCGGGATGGAGCGGCTGCCCCTGACGCTCATCGATGGGCACATCGTCGCCACCGGCGTCTATCCACCATCGTGACCCTGATCGGGGGAGGTATGGCCTTGAATCACTTCTTGGGCCCACCAGAAACCGCCGCCATACCCCCACCCGCCGCGCAAGCTGCCGTCACAGCAGGGCGACCGACCCTGATGGAATTTGGCATGGATAGCTGCGCCAGTTGCCGGGCGATGAAGGGCCAACTCGACAAGCTACGCACGCGCTACCCCGAGACGCTACGGGTGGTCACGGTCAACCTCCTAGAGCAGCGGTCGCTGGCCGAACAGTGGCGCATTCGTGCCATGCCGACCCAAATCCTGCTGGATGCCGAGGGCCAGGAGGTTGACCGGCACCTGGGCTTTATCACCGCCGATGCCCTTGTGGCCCGCTTTGCCGTCGCCGGGGTTTCATTGGACGCTGCCCCGGGGTCGAACCCATGACCGCGTTGGCGGTGATGGCCGACGCCCTCGGCGGCGCCTCCTGGTCGCTCTGCCCGCCGCCCTCGCCCCTCGCCTGGGGTCTGGCCAGTATCTGGCTGAGTCCCTGTCATTTGGCTGGAGTGCCCCTCTGGTGGTCGGCTGGCTGGCCACGCCGCTGGAGGTCGGCCCGGCCGGCACCTCCCCGCCCACTGGGGTGATGAGGCGCCGTTGGACATTCATCGTGCTTGCCTTCGCTGCCGGCCATGGAG
>JBATOB010000029.1:0-2227 GCA_049290655.1 Chromatiaceae bacterium
GTCCAGCGCCGCCCTAGAGGCGCGCCTGAGCGGACCGGAGGCGGACGACTTCATCGCCAGGCCCCTCTGGGCCGGCGCCCCGGCGGAATCCTCCCCCTTCACCCGCCAGCTTGGCCAGGCCCTGGTCGCCGACCTGACCCGGAAGCAGGGTAATGGCCTGCTGACGCGCCTTACGGCTCAATTGGTCGAACTGGCCGCGATTCTGGCCAGCCTGCCGGCACGACTGGCTAGCTTGGAGGCTGGCGGGGATGACCCCGGGGAGAAGGCGGAAAGAGAGACCGATGGGGAAGACATTAGGGTCTGGGGCGGGGAAGGCCGTGAGCTAGGTAACAGGGCGGATGGCGAGGAGCGTCGCGAGGAAGGGGTCGGGGCGGATGGCGAGGCGGGCCACCCGGCTAACGGCGGGGCAGACGGGGCCTTGCGAGCAGGCCTGGCGGACAAGGTGGCAAGGCCAGACCCACCCCTACCGGGGACCAGCCTGCCGGATGGGGTGGGACTAGCCCAGGTTCAGGCGGCCCGCGGCCTCTTGGTGCACCGGGTCGCCATCCAGGCGGGCCGGGTGGCGGACTACCGCATCCTGGCCCCCACCGAGTGGAACTTCCACCCCCAGGGCGCGGCGGCGCTGGGCTTGGCGACCTTGCCGGACGCGGACGACGAGACCCTGCACCGTATCGGCGGGCTCTTCGTCACCGCTCTCGACCCTTGTGTTGCCTACGATCTACGCATAGCGCCGAGGCCTGGCGCGGATCAACCTTAAACGCCCAGAAATGGCGCAACCTCAGTCACATCCCCCGACCTTCGCTCCCGCCGCCTTCAGTCACCACCCGAGGTCGCGTATCATGCGCCCAAGGACTGCATTGATTGACCGAGATGTGCCCATGTGCCTGGCCGTTCCCGCCCGTGTCGTCGCCCTTGACCCCACCACCGACATGGCCACCGTCGCCCTGGGTGCCGTCACCAAGGAGATCTCCCTGGCCCTGGTGGAGAACACCGAGGTGGGGGACTATGTCCTGGTCCACGTCGGCTATGCACTGGGCCGCATCAGCCCCGAGGAGGCCGAGCGCACCCTGGCCCTGATCGCGGCGGCGGGAGGCCTGGCGGCGGCATGAAATTCATTGATGAGTTCCGTGATCGGGACCTGGCCCGGGGCCTCGCCACCGCCATCGCCCAGGAGACCGCCAGGGGCCGGACCTATCGCCTCATGGAGTTTTGCGGCGGCCACACCCACGCCATCTTTCGCTACGGCGTCCAGGACCTGATGCCCGCCCATGTGCGCTTCGTCCACGGCCCCGGCTGCCCGGTCTGCGTCCTACCCACCGCCCGCCTCGACCTGGCCATCGCCATGACCGAGCGCCATGGCCTGACCCTCTGCATCTACGCCGACCTGATGCGGGTCCCGGCCTCCAACCGCTACAGCCTACTCAAGGCCAAGGCCGCCGGGGCCGATATCCGCATGGTCTATTCGACCCAGGACGCCCTGGCCATTGCCCGCGCCAATCCCGAGCGCCAGGTGGTTTTTTTCGCCATCGGCTTCGAGACCACCACCCCGCCCACCGCCGTGGCCCTCAAGCAGGCCCAGGCCGAGGGGCTCGGGAATTTCAGCGTCTTCTGCAACCACGTCCTGACCCCGCCGGCCATGCGCGCCATCCTGGCGACCGCCGGTCCCGAGGGCATCGCCATCGATGGCATCCTGGGGCCCTCCCATGTCAGCACCGTCATTGGCTCCGTGCCCTATGACTTCGTCGCCCACGACTTCGGCAAACCCCTGGTCATCGCCGGCTTCGAGCCCCTGGACGTGATGCAGGCGACCCTGATGCTGATCCGCCAGATCAACGCTGGCCGCGCCGAGGTGGAGAACCAATACACACGCGCCGTGACCCCGGAGGGCAACCGCAAGGCTCAAGCCCTGATGGCCGAGGTCATGACCCTGCGCGACACCTTCGAATGGCGCGGCCTGGGCTTTCTGCCCGACAGCGCCCAGCGCCTCAACAAGGCCTTCGCCGATTTCGACGCCGAGCAGCGCTTCCGGGTGGCCGTCCCCCCCAGTTGCGAGGTCAAGGGCTGCGAATGCCCCGCCGTCCTGCGTGGCATCAAGGAACCCGCCGACTGCCGCCTCTTCGGCACCGTCTGCACCCCCGACAACCCCATGGGCTCCTGCATGGTCTCCTCCGAGGGCGCCTGCGCGGCCTATTGGAGTTATGGGCGCTTTCGGGACGCGGCCTGAGGC
>JBATOB010000030.1:0-2393 GCA_049290655.1 Chromatiaceae bacterium
CCCTGCGACTAGGCGATCGGGGCGTGGACATGCTCGATGCCCCCGTCTCGGGGGGCGAGATCGGGGCCATCCAGGGCATCCTGTCCATCATGGTCGGTGGCGAGGCGGCGGTCTTCGAGCGGGTCAGGCCCCTGTTCGAGATCCTGGGCAAGAATATCGTCCACATCGGCGGCCATGGCGCGGGCCAGGTCTGCAAGTCCTGCAACCAGATCGCCATCTCCCAGACCCTAGCCGGGGTCGGCGAGGCCCTGCTCCTGGCCCGCGCCTCCGGGGTGGACCCCGCCAAGGTCCGTGCCGCCCTCCTCGGCGGCTCCGCCAACAGCCGGGTCCTGGAGATCCACGGCCAGCGCATGATCGACCGCGACTTCAACCCCGGCTTCAAGGCCCACCTCCACCACAAGGATCTGCGCCTGGTACTGGAGGCCGCCCACGAACTCGGCCTCGCCCTCCCGGGGACGGCCCTCGTGGCCCAATACCTCAGTGCCCTCATGGGTCGCGGCCTGGGTGAACTCGACTCCAGCGCCCTCTACCAGGTTCAAGAGGAGGCCAACGGCCTGGCGCCCCGGGAAGCGCCCTGACCGGCTACCAGCGCCGGTACACCAGATGGAGCGGCTGGCCATGACGCAGAATCGTCAGGGAGGCCGGCCCCCCCTTATCCAGGGTCGCCATGACCTCATCCGCCTTACGGATGTAATCCAGGACCCGGGTCGGGCTGAATTGCGGGATCTCGCCATCGATCAGGGCAATGACATCCCCCTCCCGCAGGCCGAACTCCCACAGGACGGAATCCGCCGCTACCCGATCGAGGGACAGCAGGGTCGGCTCGCCATCGCCCCGGGGCAGGATGGAGCTGCTGGCCTTCATCAGTTCCGGCATCCAGTTGGACGAGTCGGCGATATGTGTCAGCAACTCTGGGTAGAGCACCCGCTCCTGGTGGGTCAGACTTCCGGCCCCCTCGGGAATGACGCCCTGACGGCGCAACCGGGAGATGAGGAGCCGCTCCTCCCGCGCCGCCGCCCCCTCACCCACGACCAGGGGGCTCGTGGTCTTGGGCAGGCTGGGCGCCAGGGAGCCGAGGTTGGCGGGGGAGTGGGCAGACCCATAGGGGCTGCGAGGGCCATCCGCCGACGAGGTCGCCTCGCCGCCCGCCCGCTCCCCCCTTGGCGGCCAGCCTTGCAGCACCGCCACCAGCAGGAGCCCCAGGAGTCCGAACAGCACCGGCCCCAGCCACGGGCGACCGGTCCAGGCGCCCCTCCCGGATGCCAGGCCCTCATCAAGGCTCATCTTTGGACCTCTACCTGCCATGCTGGTATCTTCACTCTCGGTGGACGCTGCGGCTCTACATGATGGCGCTAAACTAACCGCTCGGAAAGACAACCCGGTCCCCAGACCCGCCATGCCAAAACCGACCCGTGACAACATCACCGGCGTCATCCTCGCCGGCGGCCGGGCGCGCCGCATGGGGGGCCAGGACAAGGGCCTCATCCCCCTCGGCGGACGGCCCCTGGTGGCCTGGATCATTGAGGCCCTGAGGCCCCAGGTCGGTCGCATCCTCATCAACGCCAACCGCAATACCGAGGCCTACGCAGCCCTGGGCTATCCCGTGGTCGGGGACCTCATCGCGGGCTATCAAGGTCCCCTGGCGGGCATCGCCACCGCCATGGCGGTGGCCGAGACCCCCTGGATTCTGACCCTGCCCTGCGACGGACCCTATCCACCCCCCGATCTGGCCCAACGCCTGGCCGCGGCCCTGACCCAGGCGGACACCGAGATCGCGGTGGCCCGGGATGCCGAGCGGTTACAGCCGGTCCATGCCCTGCTGCCCGTGGCGCTCGCCCCCAGCCTGCATCGCTACCTGGCCGCCGGGGAGCGGCGCATCGACACCTGGTATGCCCAGCATCGGCTGGCCCTGGCGGACTTCAGCGACTGCCCCCTCGGCTTCGCCAACCTCAATGCCCCCCAGGACGCCCAGTGGTTGGAAGCCCAGCCCAGGCCCTGACCGCCAGTGCCTGGCCTCATGCCCGACTTTCCTTACTTCCTGCACCCTGGCCAGCCATACTCGTCCCCGTGACCTTCTCCATCCGCACCAAACTCTTCCTGACCCTCTTGACCGCCAGTTCCCTAGCGGTGGCGGGCATGCACGCCTTCATGGCCTGGTCCTTCAATAACGGACTCTTGGAACTGGCCGAAAGTCGCCAGCAGGAACGGCTGGAGCAGATCGCCGAGCGCCTGGTCGAGCGCTACGGCCTGGATGGCGGATGGCAACAAATCGCCGCGGACAAGGGCGTCTGGATCAGTATCCTCACCGGCTTCGAGCGGGCGGAAGATCCTCCCGACCCGGGTCCCCGGGGCTGGGGCCCCGGCGGCGGCCCCCGGCGCCACCAGGCACGCAT
>JBATOB010000031.1:0-3068 GCA_049290655.1 Chromatiaceae bacterium
GGCTAGGTCCTTACGCCGCTGAACGATCGGCAAATAGGCTGGCAAATAGTGGTCGCCGACACTTTGCAGCAGGGCAAGGCTACGCGCGAAGCCCCATTCATCGAGATCGTCGAAAAAGAGGCCACCGATGCCGCGTGGCTCGTCGCGGTGCTTGAGGAAGAAATACTCGTCGCACTGGCGCTTCAGACGGGGATGGACCTCGGCCCCAAAGGGCAGGCAGGCGGCGCGGGCGACCCGGTGCCAATGGATGGCGTCTTCCTCGAAACCGTAATAGGGGGTCAGGTCGAAGCCGCCCCCAAACCACCAGACCGGCTCGGCACCCGCCTTCTCGGCCATGAAGAAGCGCACGTTGAGATGGGAGGTAGGTACATAAGGGTTGCGAGGGTGCATGACCAGGGATACGCCCATGGCCTGATAAGCCCTGGCCGCCAACTCCGGACGCCGCACCGTCGCGGAGCTGGGCAGGCTAGCCCCATGGACATGGGAGAAATTGATCCCACCCTGCTCGAAGAGGTCGCCCCCGCGCAGCACCCGAGTACGGCCGCCCCCCCCGCCGGACCGCTGCCAGGCCTCCTCGATGAAATCGGCGCCGCCATCCGCTTGCTGCAGGGTCTGGGTCAACCGGTCCTGCAGCGCCAGGAGGTAGTCCTTGACGGCGTCGGCATCGGGTCTGGAGGTCATGGTTCAGGCCCTGGCCGTGCCGGCTGGGTAGAGATGGACCGCCAGCCACAGGCAGCGGGGCTCCGGGTGCGTCTCCAGCACCCGGTGCTGGGTATGGGCGGGAATGACCAGAAAATCACCCGGGCTCAGGGGAACCCGCTTCCCGGCCACCTCCAGCACCGCCCGACCCTCCACCAGCATCACCCATTCATCCTGCTCCTGGTCGTAGAGTCCAGAGCCCGGGGAAGCGCTGCTGACGATACGTTCCACGCGTGCATTGCCCTGGCGCCAGAGATCCTCGCAGGCCTCCCCCGAGATCGGGCCAGGCAGATTGGCGAAGAAATTAACGGGGTTCATGGCGAGGCGAGCCCCTCGAACTCAGTCCTAAAGCCCAACAAAAAAACCGGCGCAAGGCCGGCTTTGGGATGTGTGTCACCCCGAGGGGATGACAATCCAGTCCCGACAGAATCCTCAGGCCATCGCCTTGATGCGGGCATTGATACGGCTTTTATGACGGGCGGCTTTGTTGGCGTGAATCAGCCCAGCGCCAGCAGCCCGGTCTAGGAAGGGCACCGCCAGCTTGAAGGCCGCCGTGGCGGCTTCCTTATCACCCGCGGCAATGGCCTTGAGCGTGTTCTTGACGTAAGTGCGCATGGCGCTACGGCGAGAGGCATTGTGCTGGCGGCGCTGCTCGGACTGGCGGGCGCGCTTGAGGGCTTGGGGGGAGTTGGCCAACTGGTATCTCCTAAAATCCTGTGAGACTCGCGGGACGAAATTTAAGACCCAGCATTTTCCCCAAGCAGCACGCCCCTGTCAACCAAGACCTAGCGATTTTTGTAACTTCCACCCCGGCACAGGGGGACCAGAGCCGCTGGCGCGTCCTCCCGCCAGGTGGCGCCCCAGGGCCACATCTGGACAATTTTCGATGAACTTAGCCGCAATTGACCCCCTAGGACCAGAATTTTTGATGGCCATATGAGTAGGATGCTCTACTATTACGGTTCCGTGACTTTGCCCGAGCCGCGCGCGCGGGCCATCCGGGTTTCCCCTTGAGACCCCCATAAAAATCCAGTCGATACATGTACAACATGCAAGACATGCACGCGGAGGCAGATGATGTCTGAAAACGAGGTCCAGCCGACCACCGAAATGTCCGCGGCGACCCACGCCGCCAATGCCACGGCAACCGCAACGGCCAAGGCCAGCGCCGCGCACACTCAGGAAAGCGAGAACCTGGAGTCGGCGGCCCACACCGCTCCGGTGAAGGAGCCGCATGCCAAGGAGGCGGAGAAGCAGGCCGCCAAGGCGGCCGAGCCCAAGAAGGGTGAAAAGGACGACAAGGCCGACAAGGAAACCAAAAAAGAAAAACCGCCCAATATCCTGGTGAACATCCAGGTGGACGAGAAGGCCCTCAAGAAGGAGGCCGAGGCCTACTATCCCTACAAGAAAAAGCTGCCGACGGCTGAATACGAGGTGATGAAATTCGATCTTCAGATCGAGCTCCTCAAGTGGCAGAATTGGATCAAGGAGAGCGGCGAACGCGTCATGGTCTGCTTCGAGGGTCGCGATGCCGCCGGCAAGGGTGGCACCATCAAGCGCGTCATGGAGCACCTCAACCCTCGCGGCGCCCGCGTGGTCGCCCTAGAGAAGCCCAGCGAACGCGAGCGTACCCAGTGGTACTATCAACGTTACCTTGAGAATCTGCCCGCCGCGGGCGAGATCGTCTTCTTCGACCGGTCCTGGTACAACCGCGCTGGCGTGGAACGGGTCATGGGCTTCTGCACTCCAGCCGAGTATCTGGAATTCATGCGCCAGACCCCGGAACTGGAGCGGATGTTGGTCCGCAGCGGTATTCGCCTTCACAAGCTATGGTTCTCGGTCACCCGCAAGGAGCAGTTGCGGCGCTTCAAGTCCCGCGAGCACGACCCGCTCAAGCAGTGGAAGCTGAGCCCCATGGATCTGGCCTCCCTGGACCTCTGGGATGAGTACACCAGCGCCAAGGAAAACATGTTCTTCTACACCCACACAGCGGACTCCCCTTGGACCGTGATCAAGTCCGACGATAAAAACCGCGCCCGTATCAATGCGATGCGCTTCCTGCTCGCCAAGAGCCCGTACCCGAATCGTAATCCGGCGGTCGCCTGCCTTCCCGACCCCGAGATCGTGGTCGCACCGCAGATCGAACATCTGAGTCCCGCTTCGCTCTAAAACCCAGGGAGACCCCATAAGGCTATGTCAACACGCTACGAGAAACACGCCAAGCAGGTAGTCAAGGGCTTCAAGGAAGTCATCGACGATGAGGCCAAGAAGACCCTCTCCGACGATGACTTCGACCAACTCGCCATCTTGATTAATTCCGCCATCACCAACTCCGTCCTCTCGGCGGTGGAAAAGGTGGCCGATGACCT
>JBATOB010000032.1:0-2263 GCA_049290655.1 Chromatiaceae bacterium
GCCGGATGCGCCCCTAGAGGGTTTTCTGATGCCCGGGGGCGCCTGTCACTCAGCCAAGTGAACGCGGCCCTCAGCGTTGATTTGGAACATAGACATAGATGGGCTCCACATTGGCGCCGACGATGACGAATTTCTGGGATTCATAGTAACCGCCCAGATTGACCGTCCGCCCCGCCGGGTAGGTGCCGACCCGTACCTCATTGCCCGTGACCTCGTAACTGCCCTGGCCCGGGGGCATCACCAGGCTGACCTGACAGGGCGCCGTGATACAGGTTCCGGTGTCGCCAGGCTTAACCGTGATGGCGATGGTGCCGGTGGGATAGTTGGGCGACGAGCCGCAGCCACCCAGCACCAGCGCGACCAGCAGGCTGGTCAGGGCACCAGCGCCGACCCGGTCCACCCGTCCGGAATTCGACACGAAATTCGTCATTTTCTTGATCTCCGCCTGTCAGAGAGGGCCACCTGGGGCCGGGTGCGGGTAAGTATAGCCAAAACACCTCGATTATCGGTTTCCCGGGCCGGGTGGCGGCGGGCGGGGGACGCCGTGAATACGTCCCTGTAGGCTTGGCGACAGCATCCCTGCTGTCGACACCCCCGCCCACCGCCCGCCACCATCCGGCCCTCCCGCTTGAGGCCGAAGGGTGACTGGCGCTGGGTTGAAGGGCGGGTTGCTTGCCTTGGGGAAGAGATCCGGATGGCCGGGGGGTAGGGGCGCCTAAGGGGGCGGGAGGTTATTACGCGTGACCAGGACCTGGTCAATGCGGAAATTGTCCAGGTCCACCACCTCGAACTTGTAGCCGGCATAGATGACGGCATCGGTGCGGCGGGGCACCTTGCGCAGGCTGTACATGAGAAAGCCGGCGATGGTCTCGTAGTTCTCGAAACCCTCGAACTCGGGGATCAGTAGCGCCGCCATCACGTCCTCGATCGGCGTGGCGCCGTCGATCAGCCAGGACTGGTCGTCGCGGCGCACGATCATCTCTTCCAGGAAGGGGCTGGCGAGTTCCCCCATCACGGTACTCATGACGTCCTGGAGGGTCAGCAGGCCGACGATGAGGGCGTATTCATTGACGATGAGGGCAAAGTCCTCCTTGGCGTCGCGGAAACGCTCCAGGGCCTCGAACAGGGTCAGGGAGTCGGGCAATACCAGTAGGGTGCGCACCATGGGCTCGATGCGCATCGAGAGGGGTTTGCCGTCCATCAGGCGCGCCAGTATGTCGCGCCAGGCCACATAGCCCACCACGCTGTCGATGGTGTCCCGGCACAGGGGGAATTTGCCGTGGGGGGTGGTGGCAATCTTGGCGCGGATGCTCTCCTCCGACTCTGACAGGGTCAGGAAGACGATGCTGTCCCGCGCCGTCATCGCCGAGGGCACGATGCGGGTATCGAGCTCAAAAACCTTGCTGATCATCTGCTGTTCCTGGCGCAACAGCACGCCGGCCTGGGCGCCGGCGTTGGCCATGGCGACGATCTCCGCCGCCGAGATGTCCTCGGCGCGGCTGGTGGGGAGCCGCAGCCAGCGCAACAGGCGGTTCGCCAGGCCATCGAACAGCCACACCAGGGGCGATGTCAGCCAGATAAAGAAGCGCATGGGCCGCACGATCGCCATGGCCACGGGCTCGGGCCGGACCATGGCCAGTCGCCGGGGCAGCAGGTCCGCGAACAGCACGAAGAGGGAGGTGACAAAGATAAAGGCGATCACGAAGCCGATGGTATCGAGATACGGGCCGTCGTAGAGGGGTCGCAGGGCCGCGACCACGAAGGGCGACAGGGTCTGCTCACCGACGATGCCGCCCAGGATGGCGATGGCGTTGAGGCCGATCTGGATGGCGGTGAAGAAATGGCCGGGATTTTCCTGGAGCGCCAGCACCAGCCGCGCGCTCTCCTGGCCGGCGTCCGCCAGCAGGCGTAGCTTGATCTTGCGCGAGGCCGCCAGCGAGATCTCGGACAGGGAAAAGAGGGCACTGGCCGCGATCAGCAGCGCTATAAACAAGAGTTGGTTGAGAAGCAAAGGGGAGGTCCTCGCGGATGGAGACGAACGGTTGGCAAGTGGCGGCCTTGCTCCGAGTATCCCGCGCCCTTTCGCCTCGGGTCAAGGGACTCTAAGTGTTGGGATACGACAGGGTGATGAGCCCCGAAACGGCGTGGGCACGGGTGGAGTCGTCGCGCATGGAACATCCCGCAGGCTGGCAACAGCCGTATACTTACGAGGCAACGGTGTCCGGTTAAGGTCATAGGTAGGCCTTCAGCATAGGCCCTAGCT